>JAESUL010000019.1 GCA_016763115.1 Phycisphaerales bacterium
ATGCGGTTTGATCGTCGTATTTTGTTGTTATCGCACGCCGGAGGCGGGCGGGGCAAGCGGGCGCAGATGGGGGCGATGAGCGTGCTGTGCGAGCTCGATAGCCCCGAGGATGTCGCCTCGGTGCTGCTCAAGGTCCGCGATGAAGAGGGCGATTCAATCACCCAGTCGTTCGCCCGCACGCTGCGTGAAGCCGACGAGCTGCAAGACAAATATCTCGACGAGCCCCTGTACGAACACGAGCAGCCCGCGGTCCGGTTCCCATCGCGTTCGCGCCGATCGGCCCGTGTGATCGAGAATGATGCCGGTGATATTGCCGAGTTTGGTGTGGCGACTGAATCCGAAGCCGCCGCCGGCGTGCTTCGTCGTCGGCTCGCCTCGATGCGTCAACCCAGTGCACAAGGGCAACAACTCGGCACGCATCCACGAGGAACACTGCGGTGAATCGTATTTTTCGTACACTTCTTTGCGTTGTGATTCTTGGGTGTGCTTCTGGGCAGGCATGGGCGCAATCGGTCGGGCCTCAGCGACCCGATGCAGCGGGATCGGCTTCCACGCCGACCGTGCCCTCGTTTCTGAGCCAGTCATCATCATCGTCCCAGTTCAATCCGCTCTCGGTTCTGCAAGACGCGGGCTCGATGATCAACGGTGCCAATAACATCGGCGGCTCCTTTGGTGGATCAGGCGTGGTGGCGCAAGGCGGACAGCAAGAGGGCGGGTTGTCGGTCGCGTTGAACATCATGCTCTTGCTGACGGTGGTCGCGTTGGTGCCCTCGATCATGCTGATGACGACGAGTTTTATTCGTATTATGGTGGTACTTGCATTGCTCCGCCAAGCGATGGGCACCCAGTCGCTTCCGCCCGCGCAGGTGGTGACGGGGTTAGCGCTTTTCATGACGGCGTTGGTGATGAAGCCGACGATTGATCGGATCTGGTCCGACGCGGTGGTGCCCTACCAGAACGGCGAGATCCGCGATATGGATGTGCTCTGGGAAAAAGCAAGCGAGCCGATGCGCGATTACATGTTCGACCAGATCGAAGCGACCGACAACTGGTCGAGCCTCTACATGATCCTCAACTACCAGGGCATCGACACCTCCACACCCGAGAAACTTACCCGTGGCGATATCTCGATCGTCTCGCTTGTCCCGGCGTATATGCTCAGCGAACTTAAGGTCGCCTTTGTCATGGGGTTCAGGGTGTACCTGCCGTTCTTGGTGATCGATATGGTGATCGCGAGTCTGCTGATCTCGATGAGCATGATGATGCTGCCCCCGGTGCTGATCTCGTTGCCGTTCAAGCTCATGCTGTTCGTGCTTGTCGATGGGTGGACCCTGATCATCGGGAGCCTGCTCGAAAGCTTTGTGCAAGAAGGATCGGGTGCAAGGTTGAGTTCGAGCGTGGCGTTGGTGCTGCCGCTGATGATTATCGGCGTGGTACGCGGAGAGTGCAAAGATCCTCTGGACAAACAACCAAAGATCGAGGGAGTAATCGATGGGACTTGAAGCATCATCATTGGCGTTGATCCGTGATACATTAATGGTTGTGCTCCGCGTCGCGGCGCCGCTGCTCGGGTTCGGCATGGTCATCGGGCTGCTCATCAGCCTTGTGCAATCCGTTACCTCAATCCAGGACCAGACGCTAACCTTCGTGCCCAAGATCCTCGGCGTGATCGTCCTGGCCATCGTTCTGCTCCCGTGGGCAATCGGAACACTGATGGCCTTTACCACGGAGATGTTCCAGCTTTTCTAGATCATGAATGGGTTCGAGTCCATCCTGACGCAAGTGGTGCCGTTCATGCTCGTCGTGACGAGGTTGACCGGTCTCTTCTTGTTTACGCCCTTGCTTCGAAGCCGCAGCATCCCGATGGTGTTCAAGGCCCTGCTCGCGTTGATGTTCTCGCTGGCGATTTTTCCGTTTGTGCCCCCAGCCCCTCCGGGGATGGCGGTGGATCTCGTGCAACTCGTACCCCTAATGTTCGCCGAGATGCTTATCGGGATGACGATGGGTTTGATTGCCGGGTTGCCGCTGATCGCGCTGGAAATGGGCGGTTTCGTGATGGGGTACCAGATGGGGCTCTCTTTGGCCGAATCGTTTAACCCCGAACTCGATACCAATGGCTCGGTGGTCGGGCAGATGCTGTTCTATCTCGGGATCTTTATCTTTATCTCAATCGGCGGGCTCGAAATCCTGTTCGTCACGCTTGCCGATTCGTACCACACCGTCCCGATCGGGATGTTCACCGCCGGCGATGTCCCGCTGGACATGATTGTCGGGGTGCTTTCGTCCGGGTTCGTTGTTGCGCTGCGTATTGCCAGCCCGATCATCGCGGTGGTATCGCTGTTGTATGTTTCCATGGGCTTCATTATGAAGACGATGCCTCAGATCAACATCATGAGCATCGGGTTCGCCGGGCAGATTCTTGCGGGCATGGTCACGCTGATTATTCTGCTCGGGACCATCGCCACCGTCGCCACCGACGAGATCAACCTCGCCTTGCAGATCCTCATGGAATGGGTCCACAACTTCGACAAGGTGGGGGTGCCCAATGGATGATCTGGGCGAAAAAACTGAAGCCCCAACCGCAAAGAAGCGCTCAAGCGCACGCCAAAAAGGACAGGTTCCCAAATCCCAAGACCTCTCCGGCATCATGTCCATGCTCGGGATGTTGATCGTCATGATCGTCTTCGGCGGGTACATCTTCGAGATGTTCGCCCGCGTGATGCGCCGCACGCTCTCGGGAGATATAAGCAGTTCGCTTGTCTCGACCGACACGATCTGGGAGGGCTCGAAATACGCCGTCATCGAGATGGCCTATGAGCTGCTGCCGATTATGGGCGTGTCGTTTGTGCTCGTGTACATCGTGCAGTTCCTCCAGGTCGGGTGGTTGATCGCGCCCGAGCAGATCCGCCCGAAGTTCAGCAAACTCTCGCCCATCGCGGGGATCAAACGCACCTATGGCAAGCGTGGATTGATCAAAACCATACTCAACACCATCAAACTCGTCATCCTTGTCGTGGTTGCATCGCTGGTGATCCGCTCGCACCTCGATGACATTATGGTGCTGCCCAAGCTGGCGCCGATGATCGCCGTCGAAGCAATTCTGCGGCTGGTGATTACGCTCTCGTTCATCCTTATCGCGTTGCTGCTCTTGCTCGCACTCTTCGATTTCATCTACCAACGCTGGCAGCACACCGAAGAACTCAAGATGACCAAGCAGGAAGTGAAGGACGAGCGAAAAACCATGGAAGGCGACCCGCTCATCAAGGGCAGGCGCATGCAGTTGGCCCGCCAGATTGTGATGCAACAGATCGGCAACGCCGTCCCCGACGCCGATGTTATCGTGACCAACCCGACGCATTTTTCCGTCGCGATTAAGTACGACACCGAGACCATGAACGCCCCGCGGGTCGTCGCCAAAGGGGCGGATCTAATCGCGATGCGTATTCGCCAGATCGCCCGTGAGAACGATGTCCCCATTGTCGAGCGCCCGCCCTTGGCGCGTGCGATGTACTGGGGGATCGAGGTCGGACAAGAGATCTCGACCGAGCACTACGAGGCGGTCGCCGAACTGCTCGCGTATGTCTACAAAATCGACGGGCGTATGCCCCCTCGCGCAGAGCACATGAATCAATCGCAGCCGCAAGAAGCCGTCGGCGTCTAAATAGGAGCAGCCCCGAACCGTGTCCGAGAAACAGACCCAATCCTTCACACTCCCTAGGTGGGCACTCGCAATCAGCAAGCACCGCGAGATGATTGTGCCTATCGGGTTTGTTCTGTTGCTCGGGGTGATTCTTGTCCCGCTCCCGCCGGCGATGCTCGATATCCTTATCAGCGTCAACATCTCGCTCGCGCTGATCGTCCTGCTGACCACGCTGTACATGAAGAAGGCGTTGGAGTTTTCAGTGTTCCCCTCGCTGCTCTTGGCGACCACGCTTTTTCGGCTTGTGCTCAATATCGCATCGACGCGTCTGATCCTGACCGCCGACGCATCATCACCCGAAGAAGCCATGAATGTCGCGGGCAAGGTCATCAGTTCGTTCGGTATGTTCGTTTCGGGCAACTCGCTGTTCGTCGGCATCATCATCTTCTCGATCCTGATGATCGTCCAGTTCATGGTCGTCACCAAGGGCGCAGGGCGGATCGCCGAGGTCGCCGCGCGGTTCACACTCGATGCCATGCCCGGCAAACAAATGGCAATCGACGCCGAACTCTCCAACGGCATGATCTCCGAGGACGAAGCACGCACCCGGCGCGATGAAATCGCACGCGAAGCAGATTTCTACGGGGCGATGGAC
>JAESUL010000232.1 GCA_016763115.1 Phycisphaerales bacterium
GGAGAGTATCCGATCGCTATCTGCGGCTTCTGCTGGATCGTCTGCCTTGAGCGCCTCGGGGTCTGGGCGTGAAACACTCGTTGGGATTGATGTGTTTTCGAGGTGAGGATGAAGCATGAATCGTGAGGGAAGCATCTCTCGTACTCGACGGGCCATTTCGAGTTGAGAGTCGGGCCACTGGAATCGACAAGCACCGACAAAGTCATCCATAACACACCATCCTCCGACGCAGAGTTGGTTATGACTCCATCGGATGGCATCGCCAACATCAAGCATGTGATGCAGAGCATTGTTCCAATATACAAGATCAAAGTCTCGCTCAACACATTCATCAAAGGCGTCGGCGACATGAAATCGTACACGGTCTTCAAGTCCCAGTTCTTTGGCGAGTTTGATGCCCTCGTCCACACGTACTTGACTGATCTCATAGAGGTCGAAGGATTCAACGATCCCGTTTTTGAGCAAACGGAGTTCTTTGCTTGCTCCTCCGCACCCAACCGATATTCCCCGCTCAAATCGTCCGTTGGGTGCTAGCGATCTCATGCGGTGCTCTAGGCCTCCCCACGGACCGTCAATGCTCTTTCCGCAAACGAGTTGATTAATATGTTTGTGAATAACCTGGTGTGACCACCATCGGGTGCGTCCCGTTGGTTTGCGTGTAGACCAGTGCTTTGCCGCTGTTTCTAACTTTTCATTGATTGACATAGTCGCCTAAGTAAACGAGAGGTTTTGATGTGCCGGAGTTGTTTCTCAAGAACGCTTCTCGAATGATAGCCCGGCGTTTGGTATGTCGAATAATTTGGCGGTACTCTCTTGGGCTCATATCAGGACGGGTTATACCAGTGAATTCGACGGTTTTCTTTGTTCAATCCTTGTATGGCATTCGAGATCTCGGTACAGTTGGATTAGACAATAATCCGTTTGCACACAGGATATGGAGCATGACCATGCACAATCGTTCCTCCTTCGCTTTTCAATCATCACTCGCTGTTGCCGCAGCGTGCTCATTCGGCTTAGTTGCTCCGGCGATGGGGCAGGTGATCAATGAAGATTTCAAGATCGTTGCCGACGACGCAGCGACGGGCGATATCTTTGGTGTTTCCGTCGCTATCGGCGCGGGCGTTGTTGTGGTCGGCGCGCACCAAGACAGCGACAATGGTACCGATTCGGGTGCGGTGTATGTCTTTGACGCATCGACCGGAGCGCAACTCCGCAAGATTACTCCGGCTGATGGTTCGGGGGGTGATAACTTCGGATGGTCTGTTGCGATTGATGATGAGGGTATTCTTGCCATTGGTGCACGCGGCGACGGCGATAACGGATTCCAGTCCGGATCGGCTTACTTGTTCAACGCGTTGAGCGGGGCACAGATATTTAAGCTGCTGCCCGACGACGGCGATGATCGCGATGACTTTGGATGGTCCATCTCAATAACAAGCGGGGTGGTCGCCGTAGGTGCACGCGGCGACGAGGACAACGGCGCCGACTCGGGATCGGTGTACCTCTTCAACGCTTCCAATGGTGCGCAGATCGCCAAGATCCTCGCTGATGACGGAGCCGCGCTCGACGAGTTCGGAACCTCGGTCGCCATCGGTGAAGGCGTGCTCGCGGTGGGGGCGGTGGGCAACGATGCCAATGTCTTTGGCGGAGGCTCGGCGTACCTCTTTGATGTCGGAACCCTCGTCCAACTCGGAAGGCTTGTCCCCGATGACCCGGGCGCATTCGACGAGTTCGGAAGTTCTATCGCTGTCGGCAGCGGTATGGTTGCCGTCGGAGCGCAGAGCGACGCGGACAACGGATTATTCTCCGGTTCGGCGTACCTGTTTGATATTTCGACGCGGGATCAGCTACACAAGGTCCTTCCTGATGACGGCATACTAAATAGTTTCTTTGGGTATTCGATTTCGATTGATTCGGGGATCGTTGCCGTCGGGGCGTACCTGAGCCCTGTCGATGGGCTCGGTCAGGGTGCGGGGTCGGCGTACTTGTTTGATGCCGCGAGCGGGATTCAGGTCGCCAAACTGCTGCCGACCGACGGGCTTGCAGATGACCGTTTCGGCAACTCGATCTCGATCAAATCGGGGAGTGTTGCGGTGGGTTCATGGTTTGATGATGATGCGGGGGTGAGTTCGGGTTCGGTCTACTTGTTTACTTCGCCGCCACCGATTTGTGCGGCGGATCTCGCGTCGCCGTTCGGAGGTGTATTGAACCTGCAAGATGTGTTCGCGTACTTGGCATTGTTCAATGCCCAGAACCCGGCAGCGGACCTCGCAGCACCTTTCGGCACGCTGAATCTGCAAGATGTCTTTGCCTACCTTGGATTGTTCAATGCCGGTTGTCCGTGATTTGCAAGAAAATAGACAGGTGGTCTATTGTTAGTGCTGAAACTTCACGAGAATTGCGTTGTGAAACCAGCAGGGTGTGGTAGACTGGGGTCTCGTGGAGTTTTTGGATCCGGTATTTGTTCGTCCGGATTATTTTCGTGCCTTTGGGTGTTTCTGCTCCGGTTGGTGTTGTATTTTCGGAACACTGGTGCGAACCAAGCTTGTCTGTCTGGCTTGTATTGCTCGGCGAGATGGGGTCGGTCTCGAATATATCGAAACTGGAAACCGCTGCATTCGTGGCGATAAAGAGGAGGTTTTTATGTTGAGTCTATTGGTTCAAGGTGTGGCTTTGATGTGTTGTATGGCTGTCCCGGCGTTTGCGCAGTCTCCGATGGTTCGGATAGAGGGCACCCAAGTCGAGCACAAAACGATCAAAGATGTTGCAATCGGTGAACATGTACGGATCGAGAACTTTCAACTGCCAGACAGGGTGGTGGACCTTGAACTCGACCGGGTCACGGTGCTGACGCCCGATGCCCAGGTTGTTGTTGGTTCCAAGGCAGGAATCAAGAACCTTCTTCGCCCCGATGTCATCATGTTTTCCGGAACCATTGCCGGCGATCCAAACTCGACGGTGTTCATCGCCATCTCAGAGTACGGCACCAATGGGTTTGTCGATTCCGGGGGCGAGATCATCTCGATCTCGACAGGGCAATACGCCCAAGAAAAGAAGCTGCTCGAGTCGCTCAGGGCGGCACGGATGAGTGATCTGATCAACCCTGAAGATCAGCCGCCCGTGTGTGGATACGAGGCGGGCGATGCTGAGTTCGAGCCCTCAGGGCCGATGGACGAGTTTGTGATGGGCGCCAACCGGGGCGGGGCAAGTTGTCGCGTTGCGGGGATTGCGATCGAGACCGACTGGGAGTTCACGAGCCGTATGTTCGGCGGGAACTCAAACGCAGCGGCTGCCTATGCAGTCTCCCTTGTCGGCGCGATTTCTGAGATCTACGAACGCGACATGGGTGTCCGGCTCTCGATCCCGTTCTTGCGCGTGTGGAGCGATGATTCGGATCCGTACAACACCTCAGCAGACCCGCTCGACCAACTCCGCGATGAGTGGAACACCAATATGGGCGGGATTGACCGCACGATCGTGCATTTCTTGACAGGTCGCCAGAACACTTCCTATGGCGGCATTGCTTATCTTTCCGTGCTCTGCAATGAGAGCTTTGGGTACGGCGTTTCGGCCCATCTCAACGGATCTTTCCCCTATCCGCTCGACAATAACAACGGGGGAAACTGGGATCTTGTCGTGGTAAGCCACGAACTCGGGCACAACTTTGGCACCTCGCACACCCACAACTACACCCCCACGATTGACGAGTGTGGCAACGGCGATTGTTCTGGAGCATTCGGTGGTACCATCATGTCGTATTGCCACTCCTGCTCGGGCGGAATAGCCAACATCGCCCTCGAGTTCCACCCGCGTGTCCAAGATGTAATCATCGGATTCATGGACTCGATCGCGTGCGATCTTGACGGACAGGGCGTCAGCGCACTGCCCGACTTTGTCGAGACAATCGTCGATTTTTCTGTGGTGATCGATGCGCTCGGCAATGATGAATCCAACTCGTGCGACGCCATCGGGCTCTCTTCGTTCGACTCGTCATCCGCTGCCGGTGGCGTGGTGACTGTGCTTGGCGGGCAAGGACCCGGGGGGCGTGACCTTTTTCAGTATGCTCCTCCGCTCGGCTTTGATGGTGCGGATTCGTTCGAGTACATTATTGTGGGGGCTGGGGGAAGCCAGTTTACAACAGTCTCGGTCGATGTGCGTGCTTTGCGTACACCCGTGTCTCGGATTGACCCGATCGAGGGCCTTGGGGTCGAGTACTTCGCGTTGGCTAGCCCCGCCGTGTTGCCCGACTTTGACTCGCTTACACCGATCGGGACGGATACCTCTACAAGCATTTCATTCGCATCGACCGGCGGTGAGTTCATGAACTCTGGGCGTTCAGACGATGTGGGTGTGCTTTTCGAGGGGTATGTATTCGCACCACTCAACGGGATCTTCACATTCACAACAGAATCCGACGATGGATCAAAGCTCTTGATCGGAGAAGAACTGGTCGTCAACAATGATGGGCTTCACGGCATGCAAAAATCCGGTGGCTCGATCCCGCTTGCAGTTGGGTGGCATCCGATCCGCATCGAGTTCTTTGAAGCCGGCGGCGGGGCGGGATTGATCGCCACCATGAGCAGCACCGGACTGCCTGAGATCGTGCTTGAGGATGGGGTTCTCTCTCACGAATCGGGCGATGCATGTTCGAGTGCGGATTTGGCCGACCCATTTGGTGAACTTAATCTGCAAGATGTGTTTGCCTACCTTGGAATGTTCAACGCGCAAGACCCGGCGGCGGATCTCGCTGAACCCTTCGGCACGCTGAACCTGCAAGATGTTTTCGCCTACCTCGCGTTGTTCAACAACGGTTGCCCATAAACGCGGGCGGGCTTTGAATGAGAACGATGGTCTCAACAGCGGGAGCAATCCCGTTTTTTTATTGGTTTGTGCGGGTAATCGGACCTGGGATTTTGCCAATATGCCCCGAATACCGGCGGTTTTGGTGAGCAGGCGCACGGGTCGAGTACAATCGTGACCACGAAATGAACCCTCTGTGTATGAAAAGGAATGCCATGCATCAACGATTCAAGTCTGCTGTACTCTGTTCTTCGCTCGTTCTCTGTGCGTGTGCTGGCTCGGCATTGGCGTCGGACTCCGGGCTCCGAGTTGTTTCATGGAATATTTCCAACTACAGCGGATCCAACGGCGGGGCGGTTCA
>JAESUL010000233.1 GCA_016763115.1 Phycisphaerales bacterium
AAGGACGCCTACGACACGCAGGCCGACAGGCTGGCCAAGTTGTTCCGCACGAATGATGCGAAGTTTGATTTGTCCGACGCGATCCGTTCGGGCGGGCCGAAGGGCTAAACGCAGGACAATAGAAATAATCTTCAATCACCCTTCGTGGGTGATTTTTTTATACCTGTAGCACCACATGTTTCTTCGGCGGGGGCAACTGGTTGATAGTGTACAGATGATGGACCACGATCAACAGATTCAGCAAATCCCAACCGCCCAAGGCGTACGGTTTCTTTTCCCAAGGCGATCGGCGCCCCATCAGATCAAGATCGGGCTTGCAGTGGTGCTTGACGCAAGCGTGCGATGATTGATGTCATCGCGGGGAGTTTGCTTGTGACCCGTCAGGCCATCGGGAAAGCGAGGGCGAACACCCGGTCGCTTGGTGAAATAGAGAAGGCGGTTGTTGGGTCAGTGGGGTTGTGATCAACAATGTCCCAATCAATGAGTTGCAGATTTGGCCCCGCAAGGGCAAAAGGTCGGATTATTCTCCGAGCGGGCTGACAGGGAGTTGGAGTGGATCGTCTCGTTGCTGCGGGCAGAAATCGAGGCTTGACTATTTCGATCAACACCCTAACATAAATGCGAATACAGATTCACATCAGGAGAAAACCATGAACACGACGACATTCATCCGCCAGAGTCTCGAAAACAGCAAAGGTTTCATGATGGGGTTCTTTGCGGACCTCAAGGGCGAGTCGCTCGCCCAGCCCACGGTCAACGGCGGCAACCATGCTTTATGGATTCTTGGGCATCTGGTCTATTCGGAATGCTCGATCACCCACTCGATGATCCTGGGCAAGGAGTCATGCCCCCTGCAGGATTGGAAGGATCTTTTCGGGTATGGGTCCGAGCCAAAGTGCGATGCATCAATCTACCCGGACTTTGACGAGTTGCTCGCCAAATGGGAAGAGGTCCGCGCCTTCACGCTTTCGACGCTTGATTCGATGAGTGATGATGACCTCGACAAACCTGCGCCCGGGTGCCCGGAAGAGTGGGCCGCATTTTTCGGTACCATCGGGTTGTGCTTTGGCATGAAGATCACGCATCCAATGATGCACTACGGACAACTGGCCGATATCCGGCGGTCGCTGGGCCGACCGGTCATGATGGCGTGATCAGTCCACCGCATCGGCGAACTTGATGCTGCCTTTGGCGTGCTCCATTGCTTTGCGGGCTTCTTTTTCTGAGCGGATCTGGCGTCCTTGACCGGCTTCGATGTTCATGGTCTGCTTTTTCTTGTTGAGTTTGCCCATGACCCAGCCGTCGGTCAGCATGGCTTCGAGGGTCTGGAGATAGCTGAAGATTCCTGAGCCCTGAGGGTCGGCCTGCAGCGTTTCGACGATTGTTTTCAGATCGCTGTGCTTGTTGAGCAGGTCGATCATTCGTTTCCATGTGTTGATGTAGGGCAGGATAGTTTCGCCACGCTTCCAGCACTTGACCGGGACGATGTGTCCGTTGCGGAGGTTGCCTTCGGTGATTTCCTCGGCGTTGGCGAGGTTGAGCTTGAACTCGTTGTACTTGGCGATCTCGAACTTGGCAGCCTTGCCGGTGAAGATCTCGACGAGTTTCTTCGATGATCCCACATCGAACGCGCCGAACCCGGCGCTGTCGATGGACTGGTTGGTGAACCCGCCCTGGGCGAGCCAGCGCCACGCCTGCGCCGGGTTGAGTTTGAGCCCGGATTCTTTGGCGATGTTCTGGCAGTGTTCTTGGAGATCGGTGAAGTTGCCGTTGGCGGCGTACCAGTATTCCGCGAATCGGATGTGCTGCTCGATGTTGCGTCTTCCCTTGGTGTCGTAGCGGTTTTTGACCCACCCGGCATCGAGTTCGCCTCGTTCGATTTCAAGGATGGAGTAGGCGACCTCTCGGGCGGTGCCGTGGGCGAGGGTCATCCCGGCGGCGAGGATTGGGTCGGCGAACCCGCCGGCCTCGCCACAGATCCACCAGTTCTCGCCCACCAGTTTGTCGGCGAGGTGCGACCAGTTTTTGGTCGAGAGGACCTTGCCGTCTGTTGCGCTTTTGGCATCCGACAGCAGGGCACTGATTTCTTTTTGCTCGCCAACCGCTTTGAGGAAGAGTTCTTTGGGCGAGAGTCCGGTTTCTTTGTAGTATTCGCTCGGGCAGATAAATCCGACTGATGCGCGTGATGGGCTGAGCGGGATGAACCAGATCCACCCGTAGGAGAGTGAGCGGACCTGCACGCGGGTGCCTCCGATGCCGATCTCGACGGCCCATTTGGCGTTGTCGTAGTAGTCCCAGAAGGCAACATTGCGGAGGTGGGTCGGTGCTTGGCTTTCGACACCCATTGCTTTACGCAGGACGGCGACATCGCCGGACCCATCGATGTAGTGCTTGGCTTTGATGATTTGCCCGTTGTCGAGGACAAACCCGGTGACCTTGTCGCCTTGGACCGTGATCTCGCGGACCATGGTTTCTTCGCGGACCTCGGTGCCTAGGGATTCGGCGTGGCGTAGGAGGATCTCGTCGTACCGGTCGCGTTCGACCTGGAAGGCGGTGTGTCGGCGTTGCCCCTCGAACTTGGCGGGGCGTTCTTCGTCGGTGAAGTCTTCGGCGGGGTAGAAATCAAAGTCCCATGCTTCGGCATCTTTGCCCCAGGTGTACGATCCGCCGAGTTTGATGGGGAAGTTGGCGGCTTCGACCTTGTCCCATACGCCCATCTCGTCGAGGATGACCGAGATACCTGGGAGTTGGGATTCGCCCACATGCTCGCGGGGGAACTTGGCTTTCTCGAGGATGAGGATCTTCATATCCGGGGCGTATTTTTTGAGCAGCGAGGCGACGGTGGTCCCGGAGGGCCCGCCTCCGATGATGGCGACATCGACTTCGTAGATTTCGTTTGATTTGGTGGTCATTTGGTGTGCTCCTTCTTCCTCTTTCTGTCGGGCATTTGGGTGGATGAATGTATGAAAAGATCACCGGTGCCCAATGGGTACTACAGTAGACGCTTGGGGCGAGAGAACGCCGAGTGTCATACAGCGGACTATTGTATCCTCAATACAAGGAGTGTATCGGATGAGCACAGCAGATCGCAAGCCGTTTGTGGGCGGAAACTGGAAAATGAACACCAATTCGGCGGGTGCTTCGGCACTTATCGGAGCGGTGACAGATCGGTCAGGCTCATCGGATGCTGAGGTTGTGGTGTACCCGCCGTTCGTGTATTTGCGAGAAGTGGGTGCAGCAATGTCGGGCAAGGGCACGAATGTCAGGCTCGGGGCACAGGATTTTCGCCACGAGCCCGATGGAGCGATGACGGGGTGCATCTCGCTGTCGATGCTCAAGGATTGCGGCGCTACCAGCGTGCTGACCGGGCATTCCGAGCGTCGGCATGTGATCGGGGAGTCTGATTCGCTCATCAATGCCAAGACCAAGGCGGCCCTTGATGCCGGGATGCAGGTGGTGCTGTGTATTGGTGAGTTGCTCGAAGAACGCGAAGCGGGGCAGACCGACGCGGTCAATGAGCGTCAACTCCGAGCCGGGCTCGATGGGGTTGCTGAGTCCCAACTCGGGCAGGTTGTTCTTGCATATGAGCCTGTTTGGGCGATCGGGACGGGCAAAACGGCGACTTCGGGCGATGCCCAGGATGCCCATACCAAGATCCGGGGATTGGTTGAATCCATGTACAGTGCCGATGCGGCCAGCAAGATGCGGATTTTGTACGGCGGGTCGGTCAAGCCGGGCAATGCGGTCGAACTCTTCGGTATGCCAGATATTGATGGCGGGCTGATCGGTGGGGCAAGCCTCAATGCCGATGATTTTGGTGCGATTGTGGACGCGACGGGGCGATGAGGGACGAGATTTGACTCGGAATGTCCATCGTTGAAGGGGCTCGGCGAGATGCCCAAAGACCTGTGAGTGCCTAGACTTGCTTCCGCCTGATTTGAGGCGTGATCGACCGATCGGAGCCTGCCTTGCTGAGTGATAGTTTTCAAGTTCTTGGAGCGATGAGCCCAGTTGCGACCACTCTTTTGGTGGTTGTGTTTCTGGCGGTTAGCATCACGATGATCCTGATTGTGCTGGTCCAGCGTCCGCAAGGTGGCGGGCTTTCGGGTGCATTCGGCGCCGGTGGCGGTGGCGGTGGCGCGGGGCAGACCGCGTTCGGCACCAAAACGGGCGATGTGCTTACTTGGGCCACCATCGGCATCTTTGTGCTCTTTGTGGTCTTTGCGATTATTCTCAACTTTGCAACGCGTCCGGGTGAGCCCAAGGACAACACGCCTTCGATCGTTGCACCTGGCACGCCGCGTGAAACGGTTGATGATTCGGAACCCGTTGTTGATGAAGGCACCGACAAGGTTCTTGAGGCGGTCGATGATGCTGCTGATGACGCCGGTGATGAAGCGGGCGGTCTTCTCGATGCGGTAGACAACGCGGTGGAATCTGTTGAAGAGGTTATAGATACCCCTGTGACGCCGGTAGAACCGAGCGACGGGTGAGTATCGGTGGTGGGATGATGCTTGGCAACGGTGCAACTGCAGGAGTGTGCGTGTGATTCGAAGCATGACAGGATTTGGTGACGCGTCCAAGAGTGAGAACGGGGCGAGTTTCGCTGTCGAAGTGCGCAGCGTGAACAACAAGTACCTCAAGTGCAATATCCGCATCCCCGATGTGCTCGCATCGCTCGAGCCTGAACTCGAACAGATCATCCGCTCGACGGTTTCGCGTGGCTCGGTGACGCTGACGGTGACCTGCTCGAACAACGACGCGGCGGCCGCGCAGAAGGTCAACGCCGCGGCGTTGCGGTCGTACGCCGAGCAGATCAGCGAAGCAATGGGGATCTCGGTCGCCGATGTATCGGCGGCTCAGCTTGTTCATCTTCCCGGCGTTCTGCAGGAAGTATGCGATGAGGGTGATCGGCTCGGGCATGCACGAAAAATGCTCAAGCCCTTGGTGAAACTTGCACTCGAACATATGGTGGCGATGCGGACCCGCGAGGGGGTCGCGTTGCGTGATGATCTGGCCGGGCATCTTGATCTGATCGAGGATCGGTTGGGGCAGATCGCCGGGTCAGCCAGCGCGGTGGTGACGGCGTATTCTGATCGGCTGCAATCGCGGATGGAACTGATGTTGAGCAAAATAGACATCAAGGCCGACCCATCCGATGTGATCCGCGAGGTTGCGGTGTACGCCGAGAAGACGGATATCGCCGAGGAGATCGCCCGGCTTGGCGAGCACCTCGTGCATTTCAATGACCTGCTCAACAGCGCTGATGATCGCCCGATTGGGCGGACGATGGATTTTCTATCGCAAGAGCTTTTGCGCGAGGCCAACACCATCGCGAGCAAGAGCCCGGACGCGGCGATGAGTCGGCTGACGGTCGAGATCAAGGGTGCGATTGATCGCATCAAGGAACAGGTCCAGAACGCGGAGTAGCAATGTGGATGAGGGGCACGCCGAGAGTATCTCGTTGGATGCAACGCACCGCCCGCCACCCGGCCCGCGAAGCTCGGCTATTGACAACAACCTGAATCACGACGAGATTCGCGCAGTGCTTTCGCGTTATGAACTCGATGGTATTCAACGCGTTGATGATCTCCGCGCGGGCTCTGAACTCTCGCCCAAGGCTGTGGTGCAATGCGGTCGCGGAAAGATGTTGCTCAAGCGCCGAGCCCGCGGATTGGATGTTCCGGGGGTGGTAGCGTTTACGCACGAGGTTCTCGGCGGGTGCTTGCGCGCCGGGGTGTGCGTGCCGCCGTTGGTGGGGACCGCGGACAATAACTCGATGGTGCAGTTCAATGACCATATCTATGAGCTTTTTGTGTTCATCGAGGGCGGCGGGTACGCACGATGCACGGAACATGCCCGCGGCGCGGGCGGGTTGCTCGCAGAAACACACGGGGTGATGGATTCGATCGAGACT
>JAESUL010000234.1 GCA_016763115.1 Phycisphaerales bacterium
AACCCCATCAAAACACAAAGCCACGGCTTGGAGAAGACTCCAAACCGGCCACCCGCTCAATATGGACCATTCAGTTCGTACCCCCACCCGCCGCCAGATTGACCCAACCCCATCGCCCGCCTATCCTTGTGGCCCTCCGGATGGAAACCGGAGCCCACCCAAGGATTCACCAATGAAAAACGATACCCACCCAACCTACTACCCCTCCTGCAAGGTCTACTACAACGGCGAGGTCGTCATGACCGTCGGCGCCACCGTCCCCGAACTCAAAGTCGATGTCTGGTCAGGCTCGCACCCCTTCTTCACCGGCAAATCCGCCTTTGTTGACGCTGCCGGTCGCGTAGAGAAGTTCCAGAAGAAGTTCGCAGGCAACTACTTCAAAGCCAAGAAGTAAACCCCCAAACTCCCAAATACCCAAGACCCCGACCAGAACCCGTTATCGGGACACTGATCGGGGTTGTTTGTTGGTATTCTTCCCAGAACCTCAGATTCTCCGTGTAAAAGGGGGATCCGCGGGGCAAACTACGCCGTATAGGTCGCTGTCTATACCCCACGATGCGTTTGTGTGCATTGTTTCGGGGTGCCCGTGAGTCTCACTCGTGGGCAAAAAGAAAGCGGAAAAAGGGCTCCTGACTTTGGTTGTACAAAGTCTGGTGGTCGTCGTATCGGGCAGTTTTCTGCCCATGTGTTCTCCGGCGGGTCGTTCAGCCGGGTTGTGTCTCTCGAGTGTCGTGTTCAGCCCGACCCATCAACAGAATAGAAAAAGGATCGATTCATGAATCATCGTTTACCCTCTATTGCATCCACCACCGTCCTCGCCCTCCTTTCGGGCCTGGCATTCGGTGCAGATGCAACGAACAACCAATGTGAAGATGCTGCCCACAGCACCTCCAACCACGCCACAAGCGATTACCCAGATTCAATCGCCCATCCCGACACCATCTTTGTACGCCAACTCGCCGAAAAAATGCTCCCGGCACTCCCCGCAGCGCACCAGCAAATCATTCAAGATTCCGAAGCACTCGGCACCACCGACTTCGGCTTCTTGGGTCTCAACTTCGGATCGCCCGATATTGTTGTCCCCGAAATCCCCGAAGGAATCACCGCCAACGAATACCTCGACATGCTCCTCGGTGATGGCGTTGCCAATGAACTGACCGCAGATCAACTCAAGATCGTCCGCACAACTGCGGATGTCCTCGATGCGGGCAACATCATTCCTTCCATGTGCTTCGCCCCAGGGACGAGCACCAAGTTTGCCTTCACCATGGACCAACTCCTCAACTACCAAGCCACCAACGATGATGGTGGACTCCGGTTCATAGGCACAGCACGCTGGACAAACACCGCAACCAACGGCGGCGGACTCTCGCAAGGCGCCCCAACCACCATCACCTATTCCTACCCACCAGACGGATCCTTCATCCCCAACAGCGGGCTTGGATCAGGAAGTCAGCAACTCTTCCAGTGGCTCGACGGGCTCTACGGGAACACCGCAACATGGCAGAGCCTCTACGCCCAAGTCTTCGATCGCTGGAGCGAACTCATCGGCGTCACCTTTGTCTTTGAGCCAAACGATGATGGAAGCTCCATGAGCTCCGCAAGCGGCTCGCTCGGTGTCCGGGGCGATATACGCCTCTTTGCCTTCAACTACCCCTTCGACGGTAATGGCGGCGTACTCGCATACAACTTCTTCCCCAATGACGGCGACATGGCAATCGACGCCTTCGACTCCTTCTACAACTCCACAGGAGCGGGCTCGCGTCGCTTCCGCAATGTTGTTTCACACGAGCTCGGACACGGATTGGGCATGTCTCATGTCTGCCCCGCAAACGCCACCAAGCTCATGGAGCCATTCATCTCCACCGCATACGATGGTCCACAACTCGACGATACCATCGGCGGGCAACGCAGGTACGGCGATATCTTCGAACTCAATGACACCCCGTTCAACCCTACGGATCTCGGTTCCTTCGCAGGCCCCGGATTCGCAAGCATTGATGATCTCAGTATCGATGACAACGGCGACACCGACTACTTCAGAGTCACCGTCACCAGTCCCGTCGAACTCACCATGACGATCAGCCCCGCCGCTGCTACCTACCCCAACGGACCGCAGACGGGGGCCTGCAACACCATGTCAACAATCAACTACAACACCATCCATGACTTGGAAATCGAAGTATTCTCCTCAGCCAATGTCTTTGTGCCTCTTCAGTCCGAAGATTCAGAAGGAGCCGGAGGCACTGAGGTTCTGGTGTTTGAAGCAATCACCCCCGGTGATTACCTCTTCAGAGTTGCACCAACAACCAACACCAATAACATCCAACTCTACGACCTGGCACTCACGGTAGATGATGTTCCCTTCCTCAGCCCAACAATCACCGCTGCCGCTCCAGCGTCCGTCCAACCAGACGAGACGACAGACTTTGCGGTCACCATCAACGCCAACGATGACACCATCAACGGCGGGTCGCAACTCCTCAATGTCAGTATCAACGGCGGTTCATTCACCACCTCCCCATTGGCAAGCCTCGGCGGAAGTTCATACCTCGCAACACTCCCCGCAGCAAACTGTGAAGACACCATCAACTTCTTCATCTCCGCTGTAGGATCGACCGCAGGGTCATTCACCCTCCCAGCCAACGGTGCAGCCGCACCATTCCTCGCAGTCGTCGGCGACCTCACCGTCGTCATCAATGACAACTTCGAGGCCAACCTCGGATGGTCCGTCTCCGGTGCACCAAACGGCGCATCCGAAGGCGAATGGGAACGAGCATTCCCAACCGGTGACGGCTCGCGCGGCGACCCCATCACCGACTTCGATGGTTCGGGACAGTGCTACATCACCGGAAACGGTGGGCCAGGCGAAAACAACGATGTCGACGGTGGGCAAACAATCCTCACCTCCCCAACCATCGATGTTTCCTCCAGCCCAGACGCCCTCGTCTCCTACGCACGCTGGCTCGACAACACAGGTGCAGGCGTAGGACCCGCACAAGGTGAAGACCCCATGACCGTGCAGATCTCCGATGACAACGGCGGGTCATGGACCGACCTCGAAATCGTCGGGCCAAACTCCGCCGAATCCATGGGCGGGTGGTTCCAAGCATCCTTCAAAATCTCAGACTTCGTTGCAACAACCAACCAAGTCCGTGTTCGCTTCATCGCTCAGGACCAGATCAATGGTTCCATCGTTGAAGCCGGTGTAGATGCGTTCAATGTCTCTAATCTGACCTGTGACGACACAGTCGAATGCCAAGCAGACTTGGCCGCGCCATTCGGCACGCTCAACCTGCAGGATGTATTCGCCTACCTTGCACTCTTCAACGCCGCAGACCCCGCCGCAGACTTGGCCGCCCCATTCGGCTCGCTCAACCTGCAAGATGTCTTCGCCTACCTCGCCCTCTTCAACGCGGGATGCCCATAATCTGAATCCCTGATCCAGTATCACGCCAAGGGCGGGTCACACGACCCGCCCTTTTTCTCTTTTCTAACCATGCTTTATCCATATATCTAGAAATAATGATGAAGCAGGGTATACTCGCATCAATGACCCCAAACACCGCATCCATCCTCTCCGCACTCACTTCCCGCACCATCCTTATCGACGGCGCCATGGGTACCCAAACCCAAGCCCTCGACCTCGATGTCGAATCCGACTACCTCAACTGCGAAAACTGCACCGACATCCTCTCGCTCTCCCGCCCAGACGCCATCACCAAAATCCACCACGACTACCTCGCCGCAGGCGCAGACGCCATCACCACCAACACCTTCGGCGGCGCAGCCCACACCCTCTCCGAGTTCGACCTCCAAGACCGCTGCTTCGAGATCAACAAAGCCTCCGGTGACCTCGCCCGCGCCGCCGCCGACAAGTTCTCGACCGACAACCGCCCCCGCTTCGTCCTCGGCGATCTCGGACCAGGCACCAAACTCATCCCCCTCGGACAAATCTCCTACGACCAACTCTTCGCCTCCTACCGCACCTCAGCACACGCCCTCATCGAATCAGGAATCGACGCCATCCTCATCGAAACCTGCCAAGACCTTCTCCAAATCAAATGCGCCATCGCTGCCACTCGCGCCGCTGCACGCGATGCCCGCCGCAACCCCGACGACATCCCCATCATGGTCTCGATCACCATCGAGCAAACCGGCACCATGCTCCTCGGCTCCACCATCGAAGCCGCCATCGAAGCCCTCCGCCCACTGCCCATCGCCACCCTCGGGCTCAACTGCGCAACAGGTCCAGTCGAAATGGTTAACCCCATCCGCACCCTCATCGAAAAGTTCGACCGCCCAATCACCATCATGCCCAACGCCGGTCTCCCCATCCTCGTGCAAGGCGAAACAATCTACCCCCTCAAACCCACCAGCTTCGTCGACGCCATGCGCCGCTTCCTCGAAACAGAACCCGTCAACGCCATCGGCGGCTGCTGCGGCA
>JAESUL010000235.1 GCA_016763115.1 Phycisphaerales bacterium
ATGGGCAACCATGACTTCGGGGTGCTCTACGAGCCGACCAATTTTAATCCGACCGCCGAGAGTGCAGCCTACTGGACCCGCGATCAGTTCGACGCCGAGCCCGACGAGGGCAAACGCGCCGAACGGTACAAGTACCTCAGTTCATTGCGTGTGCGGGTGGTCGAGAACCTCGCCGGCGACGATGTCCCGGTGATCTGCGTACATGCCTCGCCTCGTCGTCCGATCAACGAGTACATTTTTCCAGAGGACGCCGCCGATTCGCCCGAGAAGCTCGAAGCGATCTTCGAGCGTGTTGACCGGATTGCGTTTGTCGGGCACACCCATGTGCCCGGTGTGTTCACCGACGAGCCGGATTTTTATCCGCCCTCAGAGGTCGGCGAGAACCGGATCTACAAGTTTTTGCCCGACGAAAAAATCGTCGTCAATGTCGGCTCGGTCGGGCAACCGCGCGACCAAGACCCGCGGGCGAGTTATGTGATCCTCACACCCGGGCAGGTCGAGTTTGTCCGCGTTGAATACGACATCAAGCAGACCGCCGAGAAGATCAAGGCGGTCGCGCAACTCCACGATTTCCTCGGCGATCGGTTGTACGAGGGCAAGTAAGCCCGCCGAAGATCCCAATCCACTCTCTACCGAGTAAGTGCCTGTCCATGAAAAAACATTCTGATCCACGCTCGTTCTTTTTCGCCCTTCTGTGCTCGCTGAGCATGGTTGCCGTGCTGACGATCGCTTCGCCGGTTGCCAACGCACAAGATGATGATCCAACTCCAGCGAGTGAATCGCCAGCCGAGCCCGCAGAGCAGCCCGAACCCAAGCCCGCGGCACAACCCGTGCTCGTCGCCCCCAGGTACTCTGTTCGGGTGCTCGAAACCCCCGAGCCGACCTGGGCGATGCTGGGCGATATCGATGACGATTCGGTCACCACCGCCTTGGAGTTCTCCCACCTCGGTGCGGGCATCGAATCGCTGCAACTCCCCAATGACTATGTGGACACCGACAAGAACGAGCATATCACACTCCAACGCCGACTCTCGGTCAACGGCGTCGGTGCGGTCCCCTTCAACGCGATGGGGATCAGGATCAACGGCGAGTTCGTCGGGCTGCAAGGGCAGGATGTCTGGCACCAGCTCTCGCCCGGTGTTTTCGAGGCGTTCATTGATGATGTCGACGACCACGCGGTCGTACGCATCGAGCGCAGGTTCACGCTTTCTGTTCTGAATATCTATGGCTTCGAGCTCACGCAAACCATCGAGAATCTTGGTGATGCCGGGCTGACCGCCTCGCTGATCTCGACGGGCGCGGTGGACATGCCCAAGTCTAAAACGACCTACGCCGGCGATCGTCGGCGTATCCGCTACGGGTACCTGCTCTCGCCCGATATGCAGAAGGGTGACCTGACTGTTGTGGTCGATAGTGATCTCAAAAACCGCTCGTCGATTCTCGGCAAGAAAATCGTGAACAACTGGGGCAACAAGGTGTACGCATCGAGCGCACCTGTCTGGCCGACCGAAAAAACGGCAGAAAACGGCAGGCGATTGTCGTGGATCGCGCTGAGCGATCGGTACTTCGTCGTGCTGGTGCATCCGGTCTTTGATCCCTTGCAGGTCACCACGCCCGAAGAAAAGCTTATGGGCGGAGTCCGGTCCATCGATCGGCTCGTGCTCAATCCGGGGGCATCTGCGCAAGACGCCGCCTTTGTTCTTCGGCTCAACGGGCAGGTGGTCACGGTTGAGCCCGGCAAATCCTATTCGCACACGCTGGGCGTCTACGCCGGTCCACGGACCAAGCCGGTCTTCAATGAAGACCCGATGCTCGTTTCGCTCAGTGTGCCCTCGATGGTGGTCTACAACCTCGGCGGGTTCTGTGCGCCGTGTACCTTCCAGTGGCTGACCGGGATCTTGATCTCGGTGCTGAGATTATTCCATTCGATCTCGGGTGACTGGGCGATCTCGATCATCATGCTCGTGCTGCTTGTGCGGACATGCCTGCACCCGATCACTCGGTGGTCACAAATCCGAATGCAGAGGTTCGGCGTGCAGATGCAATCCATGGCACCCAAGCAAAAAGCACTCCGCGAAAAGTACAAAGACGACCCAAAGCGTCAGCAGGCAGAGATGTCCAAGCTCTGGCGTGAAGAAGGGCTCAGCCCGACGGGCATGCTCGGTTGCCTGCCCATGTTCCTCCAATCGCCGGTGTTTATTGCGTTGTACGCGACGCTGTTCTTTGCGGTCGAGCTCCGCCATCAGCCCGCTTTCTATGGCATATTTCAATCAATCTCGGGCGGTTCGTGGCACTTCCTTTACGACCTCTCGATGCCGGACAATGCGATCCCGTTGCCCGCTTCGATGCGCTTCAGTTTCCCGCTGTGGGGCACCGTGAGTTCGATTAACATCCTCCCGCTGTTGCTCGGCGTGGTGTTCTTCGCCCATCAGAAGTACCTCACCCCGCCAACGCAGGCGACCATCACGCCCGAGCAGGCTTCGCAGCAGAAGATGATGAAGATCATGATGGTGGTCTTGTTCCCGCTCATGATGTACACCGCGCCGTCGGGGCTCGCGTTGTACTTCATCACCAACTCGGCCGTCGCCATCTTTGAGAACAAATGGATCCGCGCCCACATGAACAAGCACGGCATGCTTGATATCGACAACATCCGTGCCTCCAAAAAGGACAAGGGTCCGGGGTTCATGCAGCGGATGGGCGAAGCCGCCGAGGCGCAGAAACAACTCAAAGAACAGGGCCCGCGCCCGCCGAACCCCAACTCACGCAACAACCGCCCACGGTAACTATTTATGCCAACCGGAGGCACCATCGCCGCGATCTGTACCCCGCCGGGCAACGCTGCCCGCGCGATGGTCCGCGTCAGTGGCGAGCAGGCGTTGCATTGTGCGCACGATCTGTGCAATCTGCGCGATCCGCAGCGTGGCGTGTTCAAGGTCAAAGTCTGCCTCGATTCGGCAACGCTGCCCGCGATCGCGATGTGGTTCCCAAAGGGAACGAGCTACACCGGGCAGAGCACGCTCGAGCTTGTCTTTGTGGGCAATGCGATCATCGCGAGGCGGGTGCTCGATGCGTGCCTAGCGGTTGAAGGCGTTCGCGGGGCCGAGCCGGGCGAGTTTAGTGCGCGGGCGTACCTTGGCGGGCGGTTGTCGTTGCAGCAGGCCGAGGGAATCGCGTTGCGGATCGCGGCCCAGCACAGC
>JAESUL010000236.1 GCA_016763115.1 Phycisphaerales bacterium
GGATAAGTCGAACAACTCAAAAACCGCCCATTCTTTCCGAACCGGTACACCAATGATGAATCACACTTCTCGCACCGGTATTCCTCGGGCGCAGGCTGGATCTCGGCCTTGGCGTGCGTCATCTCTTCGTGTGCTTTGGCCAACGCCTTGGAGAACCTGCCATAGAAATCTTCGAGCATCTCGATCCAATCAAGGTGCTCTTCTTCGATCTTGTCGAGTGTCGCTTCCATCTCGCGGGTGTACCCAAGATCCATCAGCCTCGGGAACCCCTCGATCAACTTGTCGGTGACAACCTCGCCAAGGTCCGTCGACCAGAACGCGCGGGCGATCTGCTCGACATACTTGCGGTCTTGGATGGTCTGGATGATCGCCGCGTAGGTCGAAGGGCGACCGATCCCCTCTGATTCAAGCGTTTTAATCAGGCTCGCCTCGGAATACCGACCGGGAGGGGCCGTGAACCTTTGGCGTGCTTGGACATCAAACGCGAACAACGGCCGCTTCTCTTCGAGCCTCGGCAAGTTGAGTTCATCGCCCGAGGTCGGCACGCCGGATACGCGGAAGTGCCCGTCGAAAGCAAGCGTGCGCCCCGTCGCGCGGAAGAGGGCTTTATCGTTTTCGCCACCACGGATAAGCACGGTCGTCGCGTCCCACTGCGCCGGGACCATCTGCGAGGCAACAAAGCGTTCCCAGATGAGTTGGTACAACCGATGCTGGTCGGACTTGAGTGCGCTCTTGACCGAATCGGGTGTGCGCAGCACGCCGGTGGGGCGGATGGCTTCGTGTGCTTCTTGGGCGTCTTTGTTGCGGGACTTAAAGGAGTTTGGTTTCTCGGGGAGGTACTTGTCGCCAAAGGTGGTCTCGATGTAGTTGCGCGCCATGCTCAACGCTTCGGGCGCGACCATAGTCGAGTCGGTTCGCATGTAGGTAATCAGACCCGTCAGCCCCTCGCCTGGGATGTTGATGCCCTCGTACAACCCCTGCGCCGCGCGCATCGTTCGTTGTGCGCCGAACCCGAGCCTCGACGATGCCGCCTGCTGCAAGGTCGAGGTAATAAACGGCGCCGCAGCACGCGAGTTGGTCCGCTTGGTCTCAATGGATTCGATGTGGTACGAAACCGATGCATCGGGCACGCCATCAATCGTGCGGACCCACCTGGCCGGCCCGCGCCCCTTGGCATCCTCCGCGACCGAAACCGCAGCATTACCAAGCCCGCACCCGCGGATGATCGACGCGACTGAATCAGAAACATCAAAGGTGTCCGCCGTCGCGAACGCCTCGGCGATCTTGCCGAGCCGATCCTTGACCGCTTCTTTGTCCATAAAGTCAGGCTCGGCAACCACCGTCAAGCTGACAATTCGCGGATCAAACTTCACGCCGTCGTACTCGATCAGATCGGCGCGGATGGTGTCGTTCTTCGACAACCACCCGTTGCGCGCCTTCTGGGTCGGAGGCTTGTTCTTGTCGTCTCGCTCATCAAGAAACGCCCGCCACTGTGGTCCCAGCTTCTCGGCGCTCTTGGCATCGAGCGAAAAATATCCATTCACCGTCCAGTATTCATCGGGCACAAACGCCCCGATCGCCCGCTCGCGTTCGACAATCAACCGCACCGCGACCGACTGCACACGCCCCGCGCTCAACCCCCGCGCGACCTTCTTCCACAGCAACGGCGAAACCTGGTACCCAACAATCCGGTCGAGAATCCGCCTCGCCTGCTGAGCGTTGACGCGGCCCTCGTCGATCGAATGCGGGTTCTCGAATGCTTTGTTGATCGCGGCCTTGGTAATGGCCGAGAAGATCACACGCTTGGCGTCCTTGGATTCAATGCCCAGTTCCTGCGCAAGATGCCAGGCAATCGCCTCGCCCTCGCGATCGAGATCCGTCGCGAACCAGATGTCATCGGCATCCTTGGCCGCCCGTTTGAGGTCCTTCATGACCTGCTCTTTGCCCTTGAGGATCTCGTAGGTCGGCTTAAAATGATCGTCAATCTTGACGCCCGGCACCGGGTCCTTAACACCCTTTGGGTTCTTAGAGGGCAGATCGCGCACATGACCGACCGAAGCGAGCACGACGAACTTATCGCCCAGATGCTTGTTAATTGTCTTGGCTTTGGCGGGCGATTCGACGATCACCAACGACTTGCCTTTAGCCGAGCCGGCCTTGTAGGCGCTCTTAAAAGTCCGCGTCGGTTTGCCCGCTGCAGCCTTCTTGGCGACCTTCTTGGTAGTCGTCGCGGAGGACTTTTTGGTGGTCTTCCGGGTGGTTTTTTTCTTGGTGGTGGTTTTCTTTGCCATGTGATCTGTCGCCTAGATAAACGGCCTGTATGCCGCCTGTATAAATAGTCTGTGGGCAATCAGCGAACGCCCCCAACCGCCAAGAGTCAAGCCGTGACCCGGCGTTCTGGACCAGATCCACACAAGATCATCGGTTTTCAGAAGAGATCCCTCGATAAATCAGGCGATTTCCACCCACCACCATGCCCATCAGCAATCTTCGTCATTTATGCGTCCGATAACTTCTGTTGCAAGTTCTGACGGGTCTCTGCCCGATGCCTGCACCCAGATCGACCCCGCCCGAGGCTTCAACCGGCGCAACCAGGTCCGCTGATTCTTGGCCAATCGGCGCGTCTCGATCTTGACCCGCTCGATCGCTTCTTCGAGCGAACATCGCCCCTCGAAATGCACCAGCAACTGCTTGTACCCGATCGCCTGCGAAGCCTGATCGCCCAGCACCCCACGCTCGAACAGCCCGCGGACCTCATCGACCAGCCCCATCTCGACCATCATCTTGACCCGCTGATTCGCCCGGCTCTTGATCTCCTCGGCATCCCAATCGAGACCAACAAGCACCGCATCGGGGCGGGCAACCTTGTCGGCTTCCCATTGCTGTTGAAGTTCACTGATCGGTGTGCCCGTTTGCAAAAACACTTCCAATGCCCGCGCGGTCCGCCGATGGTCCGATGCGTGGATGCGTTCGTGGGCTGCCCGGTCGGCGTCGTACAGATTCGCCCGGCGTTGGTCCTGTTCCATCGAGCGCACCCGGTCACGGATCTCCTCGCTCGGCTCGGGTGATTGGAACATGCCATCGAGGAACGACTTGATGTACAGGTTGGTCCCCCCCACCACGATGGGGATGATGCCTCGGACGCGAAGATCGTCGATCAGCGGCTCGGCAAGGTTCAACCAGTCGTGCACTGTAAAACGCTCGGTGGGCTCGACCAGATCAATCAGGTGGTGGGGGATCGAGCCTTGCTCTTCGCGTGTGGGCTTGGCGGTCCCGATGTCCATGCCGCGGTAGACCTGAAACGCATCGGCGGTGACAATCTCGGTCGGCGTGCCGATCTGGTCGAACTGCTGGGTCAGAGCCACCGCCAGCGAGGTTTTCCCCCCCGCGGTGGGCCCGACAATGACTGGGTAGTTTGGTCCAAGCACCCATGACTGTACCACCCAGGTTCTGTCCGACAGTTCGTATATCAATCAAAATCTGGGTGCCACTACTCGCCCGAAGGGCGCAGTAGTGCTGTAGCCATCAGAGAAAACAAAGACACTACTGCGCCGAAGACGGCGAGTAGTGGCACCCGTCGAGGTACTTTGGAGTCGTCAGACACGGCCTAGTGTTCCTCATGCCGGTTCCCCCGAGCCAACTCGTTTTCCGTCGTCGGCATCGGCTCACCAAAGCCCACGAGTTCGATGCCGTCTTTGCGCACAAGATCCGCAAATCCAGTGGCCCCATCACGGTGCATATCAAACCCAATGCCCTCGGCGAGCACCGGCTCGGGCTCTCGATCGGTCGGCGCGTTGGCAACGCCGTCGCGCGTGGTCGGCTCAAGCGGGTGA
>JAESUL010000237.1 GCA_016763115.1 Phycisphaerales bacterium
ACGCGTCGATCAAGGCGCTCGAGGTTGTTGAGCAGCAGCCCGCCGTCGCGGTCGAGCAGTTTGAGAGCGCACAGCGGAAGGAAGCGGGCGGCACGGGGACTGAGGTTGATGTGGTGCGGGCGCAGTCGGGGGTAGCGGATCGGGTTGAGCAGATTATTTCGGCGCAGAACGCGGTGGAGTTGCAGCAGCGGGCACTCAAAGAGATGATCAACATGCCCGGGCTTGATGTGCAGTCGGCGACGAGGCTTGTGATTGAATCGGTGCCCGATCCGGTGGCGTATGCGTTCGATCAAGAGGAGTTGGTCGCGGCGGCGGTGGACAACCGGATGGAGTTGCTCGAGTTGGAGTTGCAACTTGCGCGTGATGCGGCGAACATTGCGTTTGCGGAGAATCAGAAGCTGCCTTTGGTTGCGATGCAGTACACTTATCGGATCAATGGGCTGGGCGGGACGCTGGGCGATTCGCTTGATACGCTGGGGAACAATAAGTTTGAGGATTGGTCTGTGGGGCTCAATGCCGAGATTCCGATCGGCAATGAGCAGCGGAAGTCTTCGCTTGCGCAGTCGATTCTGACTCGGTTGCAGCGGTTATCGACACGCGATGCGCGCAAGCAGGCGATCGGGCGTGAGGTGTATGACGCGGTGACGAATCTGTCGAGTTCTTGGAATCGGATTCTTGCGAGCCGCGAGTCGGTTTTGTTGAATGCGCGGGTGCTTGAGGCGGAGCGTCGGCAGTTTGGGGCGGGGCTTCGGACGAGCCGCGATGTGCTTGATGCGGATTCGCGGTTGGCATCGGCTCGTTTGGCGGAGATCCGTGCGGTGGTGGATTACCAGATTGCCCAGATTGACCTTGGCGTGGCGACGGGGACGCTGCTTGGGCAGGGGAAGGTGGATTGGTCGCCGCGTGATCCTGAGGATGTGTCGGCTGCGCTCGAAGGGGTGCCCAACTACCGGGCGGGCGGGAGCGGGATCATCCGCAAATGAGTTGAGATGGGTTGGCCGCGGGCGACAGCCGGTTGATAGTTGGTCTGGGTGGTGATCGGCGAAATAAAAATGGACAAGTTGCGCGTGCACTCGGTGTGGTGCTGGATCGGCGGCGGAGTTGTGCCGAAGGTGGTGTCATGGACACACGCGAGCAGAAACAGATTGACCTTGAACCCAAACCGGACGATGTTCTGGCGCGGATCGCGGTGAGTGCGAGTGAACTTGCGGGTGTGGTTTGTGAGGGCGGCGAGACCGAGATGTCGCATGCCATTGCCCAGGTGCTTGCCCAGCGAGAGCAAGCCGCGTGAGTCCGAGCCCCGGTTGGGGCATTGAGAGAGCGTTATACAGGAAGACCCCACGGCCGAGCGCCCGTGGGGTTTTTCTTGACATATTGAGGACGGGCGGGGGTTCTTTGGCGGACAAAATTGTCTTGTAAGAGGAGGAATTGGCGATCCCATCTCAAATGGATATCGAATAATAAGTGCTCGGCGGGGTTTGTGTTGGTGTAAACGGTTCAACACTTTGGAAGGTGATTCGATGTTGATGCAGAATGCTGTTCGAGTTGGTGTGATCGGTGCGGTTGTTGTTGGTACGCTGATGGTCATTGCGATGGGCCCTGTGAGCAAGAAGGTTGAGGCAGAGAGTATGAACGATGGGAACGAAACAATGAAGGCGCAGTATTCGCAGAGCGGTCACGATGTGACGCGCCTGAGTGATGATCGGATCAGTGAGTTGGCGACGAAGCTGAACCCTGAGGAAGCCAAGGTGATTCTTAAGAGCGGGACCGAGCCGGCGTTCTGTGGGACACTGTTGGACAACAAGAAGGAAGGCGTGTATTTGTGCAGGCTTTGTGATCTGCCGTTGTTTGCGTCGGGGTCGAAGTTCACATCCGGAACGGGTTGGCCGAGCTTTTTCCAGCCGGTCGATGAGTTGCATGTTCTGCAGATCGAGGACAACACGCTCGGGATGCGTCGGGTCGAGATTGAATGTCAGCGGTGCGGCGGGCACCTTGGGCATGTGTTCCCTGATGGTCCCGAGCCGACGGGGTTACGGTTTTGCTTGAACTCGGTGTCGTTGTCGTTTGTTGAGAATGGCGAGGAGTTGCCCGCGATGGCCAAGCCGATGATTCTGAAGATGGCGTACTTTGCGGGCGGGTGTTTCTGGGGGATCGAAGATGCGTTCGAGCAGATCCCCGGCGTGACCAACGCGGTCAGCGGATACCAGGGCGGGTCGACTGACAAGCCGGGATACTACGAGGTGAGTTCGGGGCAGACCGGGCACGCCGAATCGGTCGAGGTGACCTTTGATCCCAAGAAGGTTTCGTACGACGAGTTGCTGACTTGGTTCTTTAAGGTTCACAACCCGACGCAGGGTAATCGCCAGGGTCCTGATGTTGGTTCGCAGTACCGCAGTGTGGTATTTGCGATGGATGACGAGCAGTTGGCGCAGGCCCAGGCGTATGTTGCCAAGTTGGCGGGTTCGGAGAAGTACAAGGGGCGGAGGATCACGACGGAGATCCGTTCGATGTCGCCTTTCTTTGCTGCGGAGGAGCGGCACCAGGACTACCACGCCAAGAACGGCGGTTCGTGTGCGTTGCCTACGGATTGAGTACTTTGCAGGTTGAAAACGAAGAACGCCGGGGACGGGTGTCCTCGGCGTTTTCTGTAAGTGGAGACAAAGAGAATCAAATGCTCGGCATCGATATCTTCCGAGGATCGTGCCAGATAATCGGATAAGTTGAAGATTTCACTGCCGAGGACGATGAAAATGCTGTATTCTGGTGTGAAGTCTCCATTTGGAGGTTTGTGGGTCAAGCCTGTATAATTGAGGAGCCGTTATTATGTTGCGTACAACACGCTGCCAGCTTACACTGGGCATCATCGCCCTTTCTGTACTGGGGGTGCTCCCCGTCTCAGCACAATCGATCAACGAGGACCTCAAAATCACCGCGTCCGATGCTGCGGCGGAAGACTTCTTTGGATCATCCGTGGCGATATCTGGCACCACCGCCATCGTCGGGGCAGACCGCGACGACGACGCGGGCTCTGAGTCCGGCTCTGCCTACATTTTTGACACGACCACCGGCCAAGAGTTTTTCAAGCTCACCGCGTCCGACGCCGAGGCGGGTGACCTGTTTGGTTTCTCCGTGGCGATCTCTGGTACCACCGCGATTGTCGGGGCAGTGTTCGACCGCAACGCGGGCTCTTTCTCCGGCTCTGCCTACATTTTTGACACGACTACAGGGCAGCAGCTCTTCAAGCTCACCGCGTCTGACGCCGCGCCGTTTGACCGGTTCGGCTTCTCCGTGGCGATCTCTGGTACCACCGCGATTGTCGGCATTCGAGATTTCGGAGGTGCCCCAGTCACGGGTTCTGCGTACC
>JAESUL010000238.1 GCA_016763115.1 Phycisphaerales bacterium
CGGAGTACCAGTCGCCGAAGGCGTCGAAAATGGCGAGAATTTGCATGTAGGGATCTGTATTGGCGCTTTGGGCGGTTTCTTGCAGGCGGGCGATCATGGATTTGCTGGAGTCTTCGAGGACGGCGACAATGAGTTGTTCTTTGGATCCAAAGTTGTTGTAGAGGGTCATTTTGGCGACATTGGCTTCGGTGAGGATTCGGTCGATGCCTGTGGCGTGGAAGCCTTCTTTCTCGAAAAGAGACCGGGCAGTACAGAGGAGTTGGGCAGATTTGCTAGGCATGTTGTTTTTTTCCAAGTATTTTCTAGAAAGGGCTCGAATAAACAGACTTGTTGGTCTATTGTATCTGCAAGAGATTGGATTTGCAAGTACAAGTCAATCAGGACAGACCAGTTTTCTCATTTTTATGGAGAGGTACCACCATGCCACGGATTCAGCCATTGACACTCGAGAACGCACCCGAAACGACCAAGCCAGCCCTTGAAGGCATTCACAAGGCCATCGGGATGGTTCCCAACCTGCTTTCGACGCTTGGGCATTCCCCAGCAGCGTTGTCGTTTTATACCCATGGCAAAGAGGCGTTGGGCAAGGGCACGCTCGGGCAGGTCTTTGGTGAGCAGCTTGCGATGGCGATCGGGGCTGCGAGCGGGTGTGATTATTGTGTGGCGGCCCACAACGCGATCGGGAAGAATGCGGGGCTCAGCGATATCGAGCGGACGGCCAACATTGCGGGTAAGTCCGGCGATCCCAAGGTCCAGAGCGCAATCGACTTTGCCAAGGCGATCGTTGAAGGACGCGGATTTGTAGAGGATTCGGCGTTTGAGACGGTCAAGGCAGCAGGGTACACCGATGACGAGGTGCTCGAGATTCTTGCGATCACGATGTTTAACCTGTTTACGAACTATGCCAATCACATGATTGATACAGAGATTGATTTTCCGAAGGTTGAGGCCGGCGTTTCTGCCGGTTGAGGATTTTCGATACCAGAACCCCATTTCCTGCGCAGTGCCGCCCGAGTGTTTCGGGCGGTGCTGTTTTTTGGATCCGATGATTTGTGAACCTATGGTGGTTGATGGAAACAGAGATGGATAAACCGATCGAGGGGATACTTGTGGTGGACAAGCCTTTGGGGATTACTTCGATGGGCGTGTGCGCCAAGGTGCGTGGGAAACTGCGGGCGGGCGGCGCGCCCAAGCGGGTCAAGGTTGGGCATGGCGGGACGCTTGATCCGCTGGCGAGCGGCGTGTTGGTCGTGCTGATCGGCAAGGCGACCAAGCGGAGTGATGAGGTGATGGCGGGGGTCAAGGAGTACCGAACGACGGTTGATTTGTCACGGGTTTCGACGACGGATGATCTGGAGGGCGAGAAGACCATGGTGGTGCCAGAGGTAATTCCTGATCGGGGAATGATTGAGGGTGCGTGCGCCAGGTGGGTGGGTGCGGTGGAGCAGACGCCTCCGGTGTACTCGGCGATTAAGGTCAACGGCAAGCGGGCGTACGCGCTTGCGCGCAAGGGCGAGGAAGTGAAACTGGCGCCCCGGACGGTGCAGATTGATTCGATCGAGGTGGTGTCGTATGACTGGCCCGAGCTGGTGATCGATGTGGTGTGCGGGAAGGGGACTTATATCCGTTCGTTAGGGAAGGATATCGGGGGCGAGGTTGGCGCGGGCGGGATGCTGACCGCGCTTCGTCGCACGCGGGTGGGAAAGTTTCGGATTGAGGATTCGGTGAGGCTTGAAGATTTACCCGACCCGATGGACCCGCGGAGTGTCTCGATGCCGATGTGAAACAGAGGTCACCGAGTAGAGTATTCTCGAAGAAAAAAAGCGGGTGGACGGGATCGAACCGACGACATTCAGCTTGGGAAGCTGACGCTCTACCACTGAGCTACACCCGCTAGGGCCGATTTTGAGTGTCTTGCATTCCATAAATCGGTTCTTGTACTGCAACTCGGTGCTTATCAACTGAAAAGCAGTTCAGAACGCCGAGAGTATATCCGCAATGGCTCCAAAACTCTCTGCCTGTAAACCGCGAGTTTGAGGATTTTTTTGCCCGTTCAGTTTGCTATTTCGCGGTTCGGCTACCCATCTCCGAATCGTCTTACTGGCAAGCCCTCTTTTATTCAGGCGTCTCATGCTTGAGCTATTCACCGCCTGCCTTTGTTCAGCAGGTCGCCGCAGTTGTCAGGCTGCGAGTACTTCTGTCACCGGAAGCTCGCTCCACACGCCAGCGAGTGTTGCATGATGGCAAAGCCACCCTGCCCCGCTAAGGGATTCTCACCCATTGAGTACCAACGGCCTTTTTCGCTCGGGGAATCTCCGTAGCGAGCAAGGTCTGTCGGCGTCACCCCCCTTCAATGGAGAACCATCGGATCGAACTGAAGGATTACTCTTTGAATATGTGATTCTGATGAAGAATCGGAAAGCCGTATGGTCATACTGGGGATACTCGCAGTCGGTCGGCAGTAGCAAAAAGAGCAACGGGGAGCCAGATTTGATGAATAATTCAGAAATTCAATGAGTTTCATTAGCAGTGCGGCAACAAGCCCCGATTGACAAGTTGCCCAGATGGAGTTAGACTCACCGAAATGATGCGAATACTGACCATCTTGATTCTTTTACTTGCGGGACTCCCGCGGGTTGATATCGGGATGATCGGTTCATCTGCTGGGCACGATTGCAATGAGATGGTGTGCCAACAACCGGTTATCGCCTCTTCGGGTTGCTGTGACGAACCGGCCCCTGTTGTGGACATGGACGACGATTATTGTCCGATGTCAGGAGGCGAATGTCGGTGTGGTGTCACTCCTGAAGATGATCGTTCACCGACTCCAAAGTCGCCGTTTCAGAGAAGTGAATCACGGATCACGCTTGGGCTCACAGGATCATCGACAGAGGCTCCCAGTTGGAACTCATCCGCTGGTATCGAGCATGGGGTCGTGACTGATCTCGTTGATGGACTCGCGTCACTGAGAACTCATAACGAAACACAAGCTCTCCTAGGCATCTGGCAAACATAAAGCGATGATCCATAAGGGGTATTGTGCGCACGCACATCGCCTCACGCGGTGATCGCTCGCTTTTGTTTTCCACGATATCTAGGAGACTGTTATGGCTATTCGCCAACGCATGGGCACATCGAGTGCTGTGCTTGGGCTCTTGGTTCTTGCCGGATGTTCGACAAGCCCATTTGATTCCCCGCCATCTGATACACAATCAGCGATCCGTCGTCTGTCGATGCCCTCTGATTCAGCGGAACTTGGCTCTGTCTACAGGGCAGAAGATGCGGAACAGAAGAGTTCTGGGATGGTTGTTGACTCCTCGCCGGAGTCCTATGTCCGGTATGCATTGTTTCACAGCCCAACAGTTGAGCGGGCTTACCAGCAGTGGCGAGCGGCATCGGAGCGGCTGCCTCAGGTAAGGGCATTGCCTGATCCTCGATTGAACATCGGTTTCTTTCTTGATGAAGTCGAAACCCGTGTTGGCCCGCAGCAAGCGAAGGTGGGGATTCAGCAGACTTTTCCTTGGATAGGCAAGTTGCAGGACCGTGAGGATGCTGCGGCCAAGGGTGCGCTCGCGGCGTGGTATCAGTACCAAGAAGCTCAGCTTCGTGTTGTTGAACAAGTTATCAAGTCTCTCCAAGATATTGTGTACCTTGATAAAGCCATCGGGATCACCAAAGAGAACTACGCACTGCTTCGCTCATTGGAGGAAGTGGTTCGTGCTCGGTATCGTGTTGGCGCGGGGTCACACCCTGAACTGATCCGCGTACAGGTTGAACTCGGTCAGCTTGAAGATCGAGTGATCGGGCTTGAGGCTTTGCGTCCTTCGTATGTGGCTGCGCTCAATGCAGTGCTTAACCGTGAGCCTGAATCCCCGGTTTCGGTGGATATTGATCTTCCCAATTCTGTTGCCTCGGAGAATGCGGAGCAGGTTGCTCAAATGGCCCGTCAATGGAGCCCGGTGCTTCAGTCCATCTCTCAGAGAATCGAGCAAGAACGAGTTAGAACGGAGATCGCCCGTAAGGATGGGTACCCGGATCTGACCGTTGGGCTTGAGTACATTGTCACCGACGAGGCGGCGAATCCATCGATCGCAGAGAGCGGCGACGATCCGATCATGCTGACCTTTGGGATTAATCTGCCGATCTGGCGAGAGAAATATGATGCGGGTGTTCGTGAGTCGATCGCACGGCGGTTATCGATCAGCCGAGATTTCGATGCGCAATCAAACACGCTTTGGGCACAGATTTACCGAGCCTGGTTCGAGCATACCGATGCGGACCGAAGGGTGCGGCTCTACGAGGATTCACTGATCCCCAAGGCACAGGAATCGCTTTCTGCATCGCTTGGCGGTTTCCGAACGGGAGATTCGGAGTTTCTCGATCTGCTTGATACGCAGCGGACACTCCTTGAGTTCATGATCGCTGCCGAACGGGCGAGGGCTGATCGAGGCAAGGCGTTGGCCACACTCAATCGGCTCGTTGGACGAGCGATCCCAACGCGAGATGCCAACTCATCCCAAAGCACAACTCCACAGAGAACACACGAGAACGGGGACGAATCATGAGTGCGTTTACACAAAGAGCAGCGAGTTGGATTCGATGGATTTGGTCACATATCGCGGCAGCTGTTGGATTGGCGTTGATCGTCGCGGCGTTGATGATCGGGTACTCGATCGGACGCCCTGCATCTGTATCATCCGATGAGGCTCTCGATCAGAATACGGAGGAAGTAGCAGATGCGGATTCTGCCCCTCAGATGTATACCTGCTCGATGCATCCGACGGTCCGACTCGAAGACCCCAACGCGAAGTGCCCGATCTGCTTCATGGAACTGATCCCTGTCATGGATAACGCGGGGGGCGAAGGGATGGAGATGCGGATGGTGCTCTCCGAAGCTTCCAGAGCGATGAGCCGGATTGAGACGACCAAGGTTGGGCGGTTCTATCCGTCTGCGGAGACTCGGCTCTATGGAAAAATTGTCTATGACGAGACTTCGGTCGCACGATTGAGTGCGTATTTCCCTGGGCGAATTAATCGGCTCTTTGTGAACTATGTCGGTGTGACTGTAAAAGAGGGTGATCACCTTGCCGAGTTATACAGCCCGGAATTGCTTTCAGTCTTTGAAGAACTTCGCCAGGCGAAGAAATCGTTTGATTCAGCCGGTGACGGGAGTCAGTTTCTTCGTGAGACTTCGAGCCAAACATTGATCGCATCAAGGGAGAAGCTTCGGCTCTTTGGTTTGACACAACAACAGGTCGATGATGTCGAATCTGGATCGTTTGACTCCGATGAACTGACCATTTATTCCCCGATCGGTGGTGTGGTGACGCATCTCGCGGCTCGGGAGGGTGACTATCTCAAGACCGGCGATCCGATCGCAACGGTGTCCGATCTTTCTCGGCTTTGGCTTGATCTCGAAGCGTACGAATCGCAGTTGGCGATGCTCCGGTGGGGATTGCCCGTTGCTTTTACGGTCGAAGCGCATCCGGGCGAAGTGTTCGAGGGACGGGTTGCATTTATTGAACCCATTGTTGACGAACGAACGCGCACCGTTGCGGTGCGTGTGGCGGTTGATAATAG
>JAESUL010000239.1 GCA_016763115.1 Phycisphaerales bacterium
CACTACTCGCCGTCTTCGGCGCAGTAGTGTCTTTGTTTTTCCCCGATGCTTACAGCACTACTGCGCCCTTCGGGCGAGTAGTGGCACCCAGACTTTGATTGATGTACCAACCGAAAGACAGAACCGAACCTCCCAAATCAAAGCATAAAAAAAGCCCCCGTCCAGTGCGGAGGCTTTGTTCGGTTCTGAACTATTTTTTACGGGCTGACCTCTTCGTAGATCACTTCGCTCGATCCTTCTTCTGCATCGGGTGTCGCAGGCTCGACTGCTGGTTCTTGGGCACCCTCTTGTGCGTCCTCAGCCGCTGCTTTTTCTGCTGCTGCCTCGGCTGCTGCTTCTGCCGCCGCCCGTCTTGCATCACGGACTGCGACCATTTCTTCCATGGTTGGCAAGCCCAACTTGATCCGCACCAACTCGGTCAGGTCGGTGGCTTCGGACATGACCACGAGCGGGCGGGCAAGGATCTCTTGCGTCACACCCTGCAGCGACTTGGTCTGGACGAGATCAGAGCTGGCACGCGACGAGAATACATAGGTGTACCCGTTTTCCTGAGCAACCTCGTTGGTCGCCGCGTACACCGCTTTGTACAACTCGGCGATCTGCGAAGAAATGAGCTCCTGATACCCCGCATTGACCTGCTGGGTCAGTTGGTCGATCTGCTGTGAGTTGGTCTGGTATCCATAGGAAACCTGCCCCGCCAACGGGTCGTCCTGGGTCATGGTGCTCATCTGGGTTCGGTACTGGGCGTCACGCTGGTACAACTGGATGAGTAGTTTATCGCCCTCGACCGTGAACTCGTTGCGTGCTGCTTCGAGCTCTTCGCCCATGATCGCGATATCAATCAGCGTAAAGGAATCCACCGACCCGATCGACGAGTCTGCAAAAAGCCCCGACGAACGGGTCGCAGCAGCGGGCGAGGTAAATACAGTCATCGCAAAGATCGCAGCAGCAAGCAAAAACGCGGCGGAAATCATCTGGGCAGAACGGTTCATTTGACACTCCATAAAGAAGAAAGGAAATCGTGTTTCGTGGTCCGTACTGTATGGTTCCAACCCTGATTGGTTCCTCAAACCTACGAAATGAGCACCCAGATGAACGATCCAAGACTCGCCAAACTCGCCGATGTCCTTGTCAACTACTCCACCAAGGTCAAAAAGGGCGATCTGGTCGCCATCAACTCCGACCCCGTCGCCATGCCCCTGATCGAGGCCGTCTACAAAGCCGTCCTCCTCGCCGGCGGGCACCCCTTCTGGCAACCGCGCGGCGACTCGCTCGCCGACCTTTTCTTCGAGCACGCCACCGACGATCAACTCAAGTTCCTTAACCCGATCAGCATGCACACCGTCGAGACCGTCGATGTCCGCATCGGGTTCTGGGCCGATGTCAACACCAAATCACTCTCCCGCATCGACCCCAAGAAAATTGCCAAGCAGCGCGTCGCCAATACCCCGTTCATGACCACCTTCATGAAACGCGCCGCCGAGGGCGACCTCCGCTGGGTCGGCACCCAATACCCGACCCTCGCCTCCGCCCAAGACGCGGAAATGTCGCTGGCGCAATACGAAAAGTTCGTCTTCGAAGCCGGGCTCTTGCACCTCGCTGACCCCGCCGCCGCATGGCAAGAAATCCACGAACGCCAGCAGCGCGTCTGCGATTATCTCCAGACCAAAGACGAAATCCACTACCAAGCACCCCCCACCGACAAGCACGACGGCACCGACCTCCGCGTCAATGTAGACAAATCCAAATCCATCTGGATCAACTGCTCGGGCGGCGAAAACTTCCCCGACGGCGAAGTCTTCTGCGGCCCCCAAGGCGCAGACGGGCATGTCAACTACTCATTCCCCGCCGTCTACAACGGGCGCGAAGTCGAAGGCGTCCGGCTCGAGTTCAAGGACAACCGCGTCGTCAACGCGAGCGCAACCAAAAACGAAGAGTTCCTCTTCGCCATGCTCGATCAAGACGCCGGCGCACGCACAATGGGCGAAATCGCCATCGGCACCAACTACTCCATCAAAGAGTTCTCCAAGAACACACTCTTCGACGAAAAGATCGGAGGCACCTTCCACGCCGCCTGCGGCGCAGGGTACCCCGAATCAGGCTCAAACAACGAATCAGCATTGCACTGGGACATGGTCTGCGACCTAAGAACCGGCGGCACCATCAAAGCCGACGCCGAAACCTTCCACCAAGACGGCCACTTCCTCAACAAAACATGGCCAGGCAACTGATTCTCAATCTTCCTCCCTCTCCCATTTATGGGAGAGGGCCGGGGTGAGGGTCTTTCTTCTCTACAAAATCCGCATACTCCGTGGATAACTGCCGAGGATGGTGAGTTCTTTGCAATGCTTGCGCGCATCTTCAATCGCCCCGCCCATCGCGGCATCATCACGGTGCCCGAGCGCATCGACAAAGAAGGTATAACTCCAGTTCTCTCTGCCGCTGGGTCGTTTATCAATATGGCTCAGGTTAATCGCCGCGTTGTGGAACGCTTGGAGCACCTCCACCAACGCACCGGGTTTGTCCTCGGTCGTGAACACCATCGAGGTCTTGTCATCGCCCGTCGCCAATGCCTTCTCACGCGAGATCACATAAAACCGGGTAATGTTGTCCGGGTTGTCCTCGATCCGCGAGAACAGCACGGGCAATCCATAAATCTCGCCCGCCAACGATGACGCGATCGCCGCGCTGCCCGGCTCGGCGTCGATCTCTTTAGCCTTGCGGTTCTCGTCGATCGCGGTCTTCACCGCCTGGCTCGTTGACGCATCGGGCAGCAACGCCGCGTTTGGATACTGCGTCGTCAACCACTTTCTACACTGCGCAAACACCTCGGGCTTGGAATGAATCCGACGCACCTTCGCCGGGTCGCAATCCGTCAAAAGTGTGTGATGAATATTAATCTGAATCTCGGCGTACACCCGGATCTGCCCCGCGTTCTTGTCAAGCGCATCGAGTGTCTCGGTGATCCCGCCTCCGATGGAGTTCTCGATCGGGACCAGTCCATAGTTCACATGCCCGCGCCGAACCTCGGTGAACACGCCCTCGATGAGCCGAAGATCCTCGTACTCCACGCTCGAACCAAACTGCTTGACCGATGCCTGGTGCGAGTACGAACCCGCCGGGCCCAAATACCCGATCCGCAAAGGCTGCTCAAGCGCAAACGACCCCGACATAATCTCGCGGTACACCCCTTCAATCGTCCGATCGCCCAGCGGTCCCTCGTTGTTGCCGATCGCTTTGCTGAGCACCTGCGCCTCGCGGTGCGGCGCATAGATCGGCGTGCTCGACCCGCGCTTGAACGCGCCGACATCGACCACCAACGACGCGCGGTCATTGAGAAGGTCCACAAGCCGCTTGTCGAGTTCATCAATCTTGGCCCGCAGCCCGCTAAGCTTGGCCGAGTCGGCAGCCGATTCATTGCTGACATTGGCGGATTGGTCATCGTTGGATGCTGGTTCTTTGGACATATGACTAAGGATATCGTGCGACTCGCTCCCATCCTGAACCCACGCCCCCACATCGACCCAGATTGTCCGATAGAATCATCCAATCCCGCCCCGATACCCGATATCGAACACAAACAAACAGCAAGCATCACGATCACCCGCGAAACCCTGCCCACCAAATCCCAAAGAACTCCCCGATGCCCACACTTTCCGCCATCCCAA
>JAESUL010000240.1 GCA_016763115.1 Phycisphaerales bacterium
CGACCGCCCGCGCAGCCTTGTGTCCGGTGCCGAAGACCTTAACCAGTTGTTCGATGCCAATTCTCGTTCCCATAGGGGCGATGATAGCCCGGCGAGCCGATAGACTCTGCAGTGAACGATTTGCCCCACCAATCTTCATCAAACCAGCCCAGCGAGGTCCGCACATCCGATGCCTTGTCTCGCTTGCGCGGGTTCCGCGTCTACCCGGACCGTGCTCGCCCACTCGGCAATGATCTTGATCGCGCCCTCAAATCGCTCCGGCTTGTTTCGCAGAGCGAGCAAGCGGGCATCGAGGCGTGGAACACCATTGTGCCCGATGCGATCCGTGAGCAGACCGATGCGCTCGGGCTCGATCGTGGAAGGCTGATTGTCCGCGTGCCGAGCGCAGCGATCCGCTACAAGGCCGACACCTGGCTCCGCAGCGGGGGGCTTGGCGAACTGCAAGCACTCGCCCGCGTGCCGATCCGCAGTGTGCAGATGAAGATCGTCGCCCAGAACGCCGATCCAGAGGGCGATCGTCCGCGTATAGAGAAGTGAACCAGATGAACGAGAACCACCATGCCGACTTATGTCTATGAATATCTTGATGATGACGGGAAAGGGACCGGCGAGTCCTTCGAGCTCATCGAACCGATCACCGCCGATGCGCTGACCAAGCACGAGGGGCGCGCGGTTCATCGTGTGCCTCAGGCCCCGATCATCGCGGGCAAGTGGTCGGACATGAAAGAGAAGAGCGTGCTGAGCAACAAGAACCTCGAACGCCTCGGGTTTACCAAGTACGAGAAGCGTGGCGATGGGTACATGGAACGCGTCGCGGGCAAAGAAGGGCCCAAGACCATCAAGGACGGCAGCGACTAAGCGGTGCCCTGTTGGGTGCCACTACTCGCCGTCTTCGGCGCAGTAGTGTCTTTGTTCTTCGATGTGTTTCCAGCACTACTGCGCCCTTCGGGCGAGTAGTAGCACCCAGATCTTGATTCTGAAACAAACTGCCAAACGCGACCTAAACAGTTTGCCGTTCTTTGGTGTTTGGTAATTCCGGCACATACGCCGGCGAGAGGGCTGCGAGCATGCCGAGCAATGCGGCGGTCTGTGCGTTGATCAGCACCACATCGGTCATTGAAACCATCGCCAATCCAACAATACCGAACACCGGCCCGATCGCGAATCCGCTTGCGCCAAAGCGGTTTGCTGCATTCTTCCCGTTGCGGAGTAGTACGAGCACCAGCAGCCCCGCGATGCCCAGCCCGACCAACCCGGTCGTTGCGCTCAGTTGGAGCGGGGTGTTGTGGGCGTGATCGTGAATGAGAACCTCTTCGGGCGCGAGTGGTCTGGCCCACTGTTTGTACCCGCCCGCGCCAACGCCACCGATCGGGTGCTCGAGGGTTGCCCGGGCCGCGAGTTGGGCCATGCGGATTCGCGCGCCGGTGTCCGAGTTGTACTGCCCGTTGAACGCGTCGGCGATCTCGCTTTGCGCTTGCGTTGCGCGATCTCGGATCGTGCTGCCTCCAACGGCGAAGACCGCCACAAGCACGATCGCACTAAGACACCCGAATGAAAGCAAGGTGCGAACCCGAACTCGTTTGGTCAACACGCCAAAGCTTACAATCACAATCGCGAGCAGCACCATTGCGATCCATGCCCCGCGTGAACCCGTTGCGATAATCGAGACCGCCATCAACGATGACGCGCCGATACTAAAGACTCGCAGGCGCCCGCGATCAAAGAGTGCCGAGGGCAGAACGAGCCCGAGCCCGGCGACAAAGAGCGACCCCCCAACAACCGGCTGGTACCATCCGGAAATACGCTTTGGATCATGCCAGAAATACTCTGCCAATGGTTCGTACCCAAAGCCATCGAAGGCATCAACGACCTGCGCGAGCATGGCCAACCCAAAGCCAACAAGCAACGCCCAGATCAGCACCGTTCTCTTCTCAATGATCGGATAAAGGAACCCTACCAAAAGCATCCACCGGAGTTTGGATATCTCCTCGAGCCCTAAGGGAATATTGCCCGACCAGAGCAAGGTCACGCCCATCCAACCCGCGAGGGCGAGGGTGACGAGCACCGCCGGCTGCCCGAATCCGTGAATCCATATGGGGAAGGTGTTGAGGATGCGGACGACAAAGAACACGACCAACGGGGCCATCGCGATCTGGAGAACAGTCTGAGGCCCGAGCAGCCCGACGCACCCGATGCACGCAAAGATTAGGTGAATCCGGTCGCCGATCGCGTCTTGTCGGTGCATACGCACAAACGCGGCATCGCACGCCGATCGGTCGATGTAGGACCCGTCAACACGCCTCACGAGCCACCCAAGCCTCCCGGGCGGGGTTCTGTGGGGCTTGGTGCTGGCAGCAGGGGGGCTCATGAACGATTGTGGGCGTGTCGATGCGTGCAATCCACCCCCCGGGCAGCAACCGGGCAGCGATCTCGGCGGTACCATTGGGTGGATCTTGTAAAAAACTTTGGATTCCGCGTGCCAAAGCGTGCGGATATCCGAATATTGCCCAAGTAGTGATAGTGTCAAGGTCTGTTGGTCTGATCGAGGGTTCCGCCATGAATGAAATCAAACGCGTCCTGGGTATCGCTGGTAAGCGTCTGTTCCTGATCGATCTCCTTCGCACCCTGGCGATCACGCTCTTTGTGGTTGTTGTGATTCTGGTTGTTGGTCGCGTGACGCAGAAGCTTGTGCCTGTGGTCGAGATCCCGTGGATGCTGACCTTTGGCATTGGCGCGGGCGTGGCGTTGCTCAGCGCGGGGCTGTGGTCATTCCTTCGCAGACCGAACCAACTCAAGATCGCCCAAGAGGTTGACGAACGCGCCAACCTCCGCGAGACACTCTCGACCGCGTTGTGCGTTGACCAGTCCGACGATGCGTGGTCCAAGACCATTGTTTCCGACGCGGCCCACCAGGCCAAGCGGGTCACGATGCGCGATGCCCTGCCCATCGCCGCCCCGCGGTTGTGGCCGATGCCATTTGCTGCGGCCCTCGTGCTGCTCGCGGTGTGGTACCTGCCGAGCACCGATGTCACCGGGTTGATGGCTAAAAAGCAACTGAAGCAGATCGAGCAGGCCGAGATCCGCGAGGTGCGTGCAACGGTCAACGAGATCAACAACAAAATGGAAGCGATCGCCAAGAGCGTTGATATGGATCTTGAAGCCGCCGGCGATGAGGGCACCGACGACCTCTTGAACCCCACACGCACCGAGATGGTCAGCCCCGACGAGATGGTCCGCGCAACACTCAAAAAACTCACTCGGCTCAACGATCAACTCGACGACAAACGCAACGATGAGGAGGGCGCGACCTTTGATGCCATCCGCGACGCGATGCGGAACCTGAACGCGCCCGAGCCGGGGGCGGCATCAGAGATGGGGCGTGCAATGGCGCGCGGCGATTTCAAGGATGCCAAGAAGCAGCTTGAGAACCTCGCCAACCAGATCAAGAACGGCTCGATGTCCGAGAGCGACAAGGCGAAGGTTGCCGCCTCTCTTGACAACATGAAGAAACAACTCGAGAAAATGGCTGCCAACAACCAGAACCTCGAAGAGCAACTCAAGGCTGCGGGCATGAGCGATGCCCAAGCCAAGCAGCTCGGCGGCGATCCCGACGCTATCAAGAAAGCACTCGAAAAACTCGACACGCTCTCGCCAGAACAGATCGAAAAACTCGCCAAAGCCGCGGCGGCCCAGCAGAACGCCTCGGACGCGGCAAGCGCAATGGCCCAAGCAATGGGACAGATGGCCCAGGGGATGCAGCAGGGCAATATGCAGCAGGCGGGTGAGGGGCTCGAGCAGATGGGCGGGCAGCTCTCGAACATGGAACAGATGCAGGGAGAAGCCCAAGCGCTCGACCAAGCCATGGCCCAAGCACAACAACAAATGGACCAACTCGGGCAAGGACAGGGGCAAGGGCAAGGTCAGGGACAGACCTTCGGCGAAGGGTCCGAGTGGGGCAAGACCGGCGAGTTCTCTGAGGGTGAATCCATGAACCAGCGGGGCGCGGGCACAGGCGGACCCGGGCAGGGCATGGGCGCATCACCCAACGCCCAAGCAGTGGACTACACGATCAAAAAAGAACACGCCAAGGTCAACACGACCGACCAGGGCCCCGTGATCTCATCCACCTTTGTCTACGGCGAGCAGGTCCGCGGCGAATCATCCGCAGCCTTCTCTGAAGCGACGACCAGCGCCGCTGTGCTTGCATCCGAAGCGATCGAGACCAAGCGTGTTCCCCATGAGCACGAAGCCGCAATCAAACGCTACTTCGGTCGGCTTGAAAAAGCAGCCAAAGAAGCGAGCGGCGCACAGACCGAACCGGCCAAGTCCGGCGATGATGCGGACAAACCCGCGGACAAACCGAAACAGGAAGGTGATTGATGAGCCGTGCGTTCTTTGTCGGCTCTTTGATTGCACTCTTGCTGGTGCTCGGCGGGTGCCCAAGTCCCAATCAAGGGGTCGAGATCAAGGGCACGGTTGTGCTGTACACCAGTGCGGACGATCACCTTGCCAAACTACTTGCCGATGCGTTCACCCAAGAAACCGGCATCCGTGTTCAGATTCTTGGCGATACCGAAGCAACCAAAACCACCGGGCTTGTGGCGCGGATCTTGGCCGAGCGTGATGAGCCGCAAGGCGATGTCTGGTGGTCGAGCGAGCCGATGGGCACGATCCTGCTTGCGAAATCCGGAGTGCTCAAGCCTGTTGGTATGCGTGGGACAGTTGATGACGATTGGCCAAGCGAGTTGGTCGGCGAGGATTTCGCGTGGGTTGGCTTTGCCCAGCGCGCCCGGGTGACCGTCTATTCAACAACGCGCGTCGAGCACCCGCCGAGCACGCTGCGGGCGTTGATTGAACCGCAATGGAAGGGACGCGTCGGCATGGCCCGCCCGCAGTTCGGCACCACCCGCGGGCACATGGCGCTCTTGCACGCGCGGTGGGGGGGCGAGCAGTTTGGGCTCTGGCTTGAAGGGCTCAAAGAGAACAAAGTCCGCATGTACGACGGCAACGCAAGCGTGGTCCGCGCCATCGCGATGGGCGAGATAGATATCGGACTCACCGATACCGACGATGTATTCGCCGGGCAGATCAATGGATGGGATGTTGATCTTATCTACGAATCCGTCGATCCGGCCGATGAAACGCACGCCATGTACAGTGCTGGCCCGACCACCATCCCCAACACCGTTGCGATTATCCATGAGGGCCCAAATCCGATCCAGGCAATGCGCTTTGCCCGGTTCCTTGTGTCGGCCCAAAGCGAGCGGATCATCGCCCAGAGTGTGAGCCGAAACTTCCCTGTGAACACAACCCTTGCCGATGAGTTCTCCTCTCTTCGGCCCACCGAAAGAGGCGTGGGGACAATCTCTTACAAAGACGCGCACGGCTCGGTGGATGCCGCGATGGATAGATGCGAACGGACCTTGCAGGGTCCGTAGAACCCCGTGCGATCCATTCCTATCGACACAAACCGACGAGAACCGTGATCTGATGGGCTCTTTCGTTTGCACCGCCCATTGCCCACTCGGCTTTGGCCGATGCTTGGAGTGTGAATGAAGCGCGACCAAAACTCGAACTGCAGTACCGCCCAAAGAATCGGAGGGCGATGTTCATCAGTATCCTGCTTATGCAGATCGCGGTGATCCTGGTCGGCGAGTTGCTTATCAACGCATGGATCGGACGCGCGTTCGAGCTTGCACCGATCCTTGCGGATCGGTTGTTTGTGTTCCGGATGTCGATCGCGTTGTGCGTGCTGACGCTGAGCGGGCTGACCATGATCATTGCTTCCAAGCGGTACGGCGATGTGCTCGAGAGCACCAACGAAGAACTCGGACGAGAGGTCGAACGACAGCTCGCCAGCGGGCTCAAGAAACGCAATGCATTGATCTTCGGGCTCGCCAAGTTGGCTGACTACCGCGACACGGACACCGGCGCCCACCTCGAACGCATCGGGTTGTACGCACGGATCTTGGCCGACGAACTCAGCGGTACCTACCAAGAGATCGATCACAAATGGACCGATCGGCTCGTGCTTGCCAGTTCGCTGCACGACATCGGCAAGGTCGGCATCGCCGACGCGATCCTGCTCAAGCCCGGACGCTTCACCCCCGAGGAACGCACCGAGATGGAGAAGCACGCGCTGATCGGGGCTGATACTCTGCTGGCGATCCGCGCCAAACTCGGGCCCGATGAGTTTATCGACATGGGCATCCAGATCGCCCTCCAGCACCACGAAAAATGGGACGGCACCGGGTACCCGTTCAATCTCAAAGGTGAAGAAATCTCGCTCGCTGCCCGGATCGTAGCGCTCGCCGATTTCTACGACGCACTGACGAGCGTACGGGTCTACAAAGATGCGATGGAGCACTCGAAAACCATGGACCTGATCGTGTCGCTCCGCGGGACCCACTTCGCGCCCGATGTTGCCGACGCATTCGTTGCCAACGAGGCCCTCTTCAACCGCATCCGCAAGCAGATGCAGGGGATTCGTCACGGGCTGCCCGAACTCACCAAGCTCGAAATCGCAGCCAGAAAATACATGGATGATCAGGGCAACGATCAAAACGGGCTCAAGAAAGCAGCCTGATTTCACCGGGCGGGCACTACAATCTTGCCATGCCCCCGAAAACGACACATCCAACGACACGACTCGCTGAATCGATCACGCAGATCCTCGGCGAGCTGATCTCGATCCGCCACGACCTGCACGCCCACCCCCAGCTGATGTTCAACGAGACCCACGCCAACCGTGTGGTCTGTGATCAACTCGCTGCACTGGGCATCGAACACCAAACCAACATGGGCGGCATCGAGCCCAATACTGGCACGGGCGTGCTCTCGCACCTGCCTGCAACCGTTGAGAACCCCGGGCCGTGCATCGGGCTCCGCGCTGATATGGACGCGCTGCCGATCCTTGAAGCGACCGGCAAAGAGTATTGTTCGACCAACGAAGGCATCATGCACGCCTGCGGGCACGACGGGCACACAACAATCCTGCTCGGCGCTGCCAAGGTACTCGCAATGATGGATCACCGACCCAACCCGGTGAGCTTTGTATTCCAACCCGGCGAGGAAGGCGGAGCGGGCGCGGAAAAAATGATCCGCGACGGGGCTCTTGATGGGTCATGCCTCGGGCCAAAGGTCGATCGGATGTACGGGCTGCACGGCTGGCCCGAGTACGAACTCAACCAGATCGGGACCATGCCCGGCCCGATGCTCGCAGCCACCGACACCTTCACCGTGGTTATCACGGGCAAGCAGGGGCACGCTGCCTATCCCCATTTGTGTGTGGACCCGGTTGTTGCCGCCGCCCAGATCATTTCCGCTGCCCAGACCATCGCATCGCGCGACGCCATGCCCACCGATGCGGTGGTGGTGACCTTTGCCTCGATTCATGCGGGCAGCGCGTTCAATGTGATCCCCGAAATCGTCGAACTCAAAGGCACCGTGCGGACCCTCCGCGACGAGACCCGAGCCATGGCTAAATCGCGTTTTTATGCGATTGTCGAGGGTATGGCGGGCTCGATGGGTTGCTCGGCGGCGATCGACTGGCACACGGGGTATCCGGTGACCAGCAACGATGAACGCGAGGCCAGGCGGGTCCTGGAGATCGGCGAACAGGCAACCTTTGCGCGTCGTACGGTGGTTGTGGAGGCCCCAACGCTAGGCGGGGAGGATTTTTCGTACTATGGACGCCAAGTTGCGAGTTGTTTTTTCTTCTTGGGGCTGTCAAACCCCGATCAAGAGGAAGGCCCGGGACTTCATACAGACCGGTTCGATTTCAATGATGATGCAATCGGGCTTGGGGTCGAGATGATGTGCCGATTGGCGCTATCCTAAACTGACTGAATCGCCCGGCTAATATCAAGCCCACGCACACGATAACCGATGGAGTGACCATGAACCTTCCGATCAAGAAAATCGCCATTACCGCCGGGGTCATTATTGTCCTTGCGAGTTCATCCGGGTGCCGCGTCGAGCGGACCACCGGTCAGCGTCACCAGGCAAGGGCGATCGACACGATCCTCCGCGCCGAGGCGATGCGTCTCAACGACCTGTCCGCCGACGAGCAGACGCTCGAGGGGTACGCCCACCTCAACGCGATGTACCAGGATCTGCTGCACGCCGCGATTCGTTCGGGTGAAGCCGAGCCTTTGACGGTGCAAGAAGCCGAGGACATGCTGCGGGCGATCGCTTCCGAAGCACGGACCCTCCCAGCATTCATGGCCTGGTCTCCCGATTCACAGAAGAACTTCGAGGAGAACTTCTGGCGATTCCGCTTGAAGAAATGGCAGCAATGGCGCGGGCCGGACTACATCTACGAGTAAGCACACCAATCACATATCCCCTTTCACCCAGCCAGCCGGTTGGGTGTTTTTCATGGTCTCATCTCATACCCAGATGCCTTTCCCTTGGTGGCACAGGCTACGGGTGAAGCACTACAATCCCTCGTGGCAGACGATCCGGACACCCCGTTTCTCGATGATGAAGGGCACGCGCCCGCGGGCGATCCGCCGCCTTGGGGGACCGAAACGCGAGCGGTTCGCTTGCAAAGGCTGCACAACGATGCCCGCGCACTCGTCGCGTTGCCCGGCGTGTACCTGATGAAAGATCACAAAGGCATCGTGATCTATGTCGGCAAAGCGTCCAAACTGTGTGACCGCGTGGCGTCGTACTTCTTGCCTTCGACCGACCTTGGACCTTGGAAGAACAAGCTGCTCGACGAGGTGCATTCGTTCGTCACCTTCACGACCGAAACCGCGTGGGAAGCGTTGCTTGCTGAGAATCGGCTGATCAAAGATATCCATCCGATCTACAACGCGGCGCAAAAAGACGACCGCACTTTCCCGTACCTGATTATCACGATGCGTGAGGATTTCCCACGGGTATTTGTGTCGCGCAATCCAACCGGGATCAAGAACGACGGCACCAAGGACCCGCGGTATTCGGGCGCGACCATCCTTGGGCCGTTCACCTCGCCCGGCGCGTTGCACAAGGCAGTCGATGCTTTGCAAGCGGTATTCAGGTACCGGACATGCTCGCTCGATATTCTTGAGAATGACGACAAGAACCGGTTCTTCCGCCCGTGCTTGCTTGCTGCGATCGGCAAGTGTTCTGCGCCGTGCAACAACTCGATTTCTAAGGCAGCGTACCGCGAGGACATCGGGCGATTTGTTCGGTTTATCAAGACCAAGCGGGCAACGATGATCCGCGAGTTGCGAGCCGAAATGGAAGCGGCCTCCGGTGAAATGGATTTCGAGCGGGCCGCCGCGCTGCGCGACCAGTTGCTCGCGATCGAGAAACTCGACCACCGCGCATCGACGAGCGACCAATGGCAGCCCGAGTCCGAGATCGGATACCAGGACCCGCTCAAATCATGCGCAAGCCTGCAGCGCACGCTCGGCATGGACAAACCGATCCGGTGCGTTGAGGGATTCGACATCGCTCACCTGCAAGGGAATGAAACTGTCGCCTCGAAGGTATGCTTTGTTGATGGCCGCCCGTTCAAGCAGGAATACCGCAGGTTCCGCATTAAATCATTCCAGAACCTGCCCGGCGGGCGGGCGAACGATGATTTTCAATCCATGCGCGAGGTGATCTCACGCCGATACCGCGAGGCCGGTGCTGGGCATGAGTTGTATCCCGATGTTGTCTTGATTGATGGCGGGATCGGACAACTGCACGCAGCGATGGAAGCGTTCGAGCAGCTCGATGTGCAGCCACCGATGGTGGTTTCGCTGGCGAAAAAGGAAGAGTTGATCTACACAATGAACTCATCCGAGCCTATCAAACTCGGGAAAAACAACCCCGGATTGCGATTGTTGATGCAGGTACGGGATGAATCACACCGATTCGCCCAGCATTATCATCACATTTTAAGACGCAAGAAAACACTCGGCGAGGACTAATCCTCTTTGCGTTCGCAGCGGATCTCTTGCCCGTTCTGATAGATCGTCACGGCAACCGCGTCGTCATCATCGGTAATATCAAACTCAATCTCCGCGTCCACAATCTTGTACCGGAAACGGTTCTCGGCAACCTTGCTGAGCGCGAGTGCTTGCTGCCCGGTGATCTGCGCAAGAAGGCGTCCGCTTGAAACCGAGACCGTCATGTCGAACCCGAGGGCAGAGTGGTACACACCAACAAGCCGATCGAGGTACTCCTTGCCAGGTTTTTCATCCGTGTCAATATTGATCGGCGCCGGGTTGAGCCCGAAAACGGACTGGATGATCCTGGTACCAATTTCGGTGGTCTCGATCGCCGCCCCATTGGTGAGCA
>JAESUL010000241.1 GCA_016763115.1 Phycisphaerales bacterium
ACCTGCTGCCCGACGACAGCAAACTACACATCATCTCGACCTCATCGCTCGGGCACTTCGGGGTGATCCTGTTCTTTGTGCTGTCGGGGTTTTTGATCACCCGGATTCTGATCTCTGCGAAGGGAAAAAAGAACGCGTACAAAAACTTCCTGATCCGCCGATCATTGCGGATCTTCCCGATCTATTTTTTGGTCATTCTGATACTGCTCTTTATCGAACCGGGGCGGTACCTCGCTGAGTGCGCCGCGTACATCTCCAACTACACCTTCGCATTCAATGACAACCCGAATCCGATGCGGCATACCTGGTCGCTGTGCGTTGAAGAGCATTTCTACATCATCTGGCCTCCGATCGTGCTGTTCCTCACCATGCGGGTCAGCAAGGTGTGTGCCTTTGTGGGATTCCCGCTCATCTCGATCATCGGCGCGTTCGTGGTCTACAAGTACTTCCCAGATCATGCCGATGCACTCTTCTACCGAGGCACCAACTTCCAGGTCTTCTCGCTCTCGCTTGGCTCTGCCCTCGCGTACTCCGAACCCTGGCTGCGTGCACACTGGAAGAGAACACTTCTGGTTGGCGGTGCATTCCTGATTGCAGGGGTGGGCGTCGCGGGGCTGCTCAAGGTCCTCAACGCCCCGAACTTCACCCTCAAGTTCTATGGATTCTCGATCGTGTCCGCGGGTATTGTCTGCGTGTTCCTCGCGATCAACGACAAAGGCGGGCGGCTCTGCGAACTGCTCTCCAACCCGATGACCAGCTACATCGGGCGCATCAGCTACGGGCTCTACCTCTACCATTATCCGGTATATTATTACTTCGGCATCATTGACAAAGAAAACCTCGTCGCAGGGAATATCACCGCTGGGGATATCGCTCTGGCGACCGTGATTACCTTCGCGATCTCCATCGCATCGTTCCATCTCTTCGAGAAGCCGTTGCTGCGATTCAAGTCACGGTTCACCTGATCCAAACTGCGCCGAGAAAGGCACCCATGACACGCATACTCGTTGTCGGCCCGCACCCCGATGACCAAGAACTCGGCATGGGCGGGACCATCATCAAACTCGCCAACCAGGGACACGACATCCTGATCCTCGATGTCACCAACGGCGAGCCCACGCCGCTCGGCGATCCAGAAACCCGCAAACACGAAGCAACTGCAGCACTCGAAGTGCTCAAACGCAACGCGACGGGCAAGGTCGAACGCTGGCTGCTCGATCTGCCCAACCGATTCGTCGAGCACACCATTGAGAATCGGCACGCGCTGGCCGGCGTGATCCGCGCATGGCAGGCAGAGATGATCTTTACGACCTTTCCAGTTGATGCCCACCCCGATCACCGCGCGGTGACCCGGTGCGTTGAGGACGCACGGTTTGATGCCAAACTCTCGAAAATCGAGATGCCCGCACCGATCGACGCGTGGACGGGAGAACAAAAAGAACTCGGCCCAACCCTCTACCCCAAGTGGCTGATGTACTACTACGCGACGCACCTGCGATGGGTCGCCGACCCGAGCTTTGTGTTCGATATCTCAGGCGTCGTTGACCAGAAACTCGACTCCATCAAGGCCTACCGCACCCAGTTCGTCCTCCCCGAAAAAAACCGCAAAGCCCTCGAATGGATCGAAGCCTCGGCCAAATACTTCGGCTCCCGCATCGGCACCGACGCTGGCGAGCCCATGTTTTCCAAAGAACCGATCGGGCTCAACGCCTTGGATTCGCTCTGCATGTGATTATGTTCGGGTTATTTTCGGAATATCCGATAAAAACTGGCAATTCAGTCGAGTGCCCGCGATACTGGTGGTGCCCCGTGGCGCAGGTCCACGCGGCGAACCCAGAGATCCCAACTGAGATCACACACCCACACAGGAGTATGACCATGAATCGAAAAGCAATCCTTTCGTTCGGAGCCGGCGCTGCGTGCACCGCTGCGCTGACCCTTCTTATCGCTGCGGGCCCCGGGCACGACCACGACCCGATGGGCGAGGTCGAGGACACGGTGACAGACGCGGTTGACCACGCGATGGGCGAGACGCCAGAGGACATGATGGCCGGGATGAAACGCCTCGCCACCCCCAACGAGTTTCACCAAGCACTCGAGATCATGGTCGGCAACTGGTCCGCCAAGACCAGTTTCATCATGGACCCCTCCGCACCACCGATGGAAGGCGAGGGCAAAATGAGCGTCAAGTGGGTCCTCGGCGGGCGCTATGTCCACTCAAGCTTCACCATGGATTTCATGGGTGAACCGTTCGAGGGCATCGGGTACACCGGGTACGACATCGCCCACGAGCAGTATGTCTCCACATGGATGGACACCATGTCCACCACGATCTTTCACATGAAGGGCGGCGAAGAAGCAGGCGATGCGCTCGTTCTCTACGGCATCTCCACGACCCCCGCCGGCGACCACCCCACGAAAATGGTCACCGCCTTCACCGACAAAGACACCTGGATCGATACCTTCTACGACCAGACACCCGATGGTGAATGGAACAAGTCAGGCACCATCACCTACACACGCGACTAGGTCGTGTCTGATGGCGGATTTTCTTCTGGTGGGATGGGCTTCCAGCCCGTCTTCTTTCTGAGCCAGAGCATACAAAGAGACGGGCTGGAAGCCCATCCCACCAAGAAAACGGAGCCGTCAGACATCACCTAGCCGGCACGCCATCCGTCTGGGTCGGCTCAGCGAGCAGGACAAAGCCGCCATAGAAAAGGGACTCCATCGAGTGATGGAGTCCCTTTGGGTTCGGATGAACTGGATTGGCTTATGGTCCACGCTTGCGTGTGCGGCGAAGATCCGCCATCCGCTCTTCAATCTCGGTCTCCCAATAAGGGACATCGATCGCATCTTCCATGCTATCGATAATCGAAGGCATTTCGTAGCTCTGGGCCTTTTTCATGAGCCGCTTGTACTTCCCGAGGTTTTTCCGCATTCCTTGCAAGGCCGAGCCCGCAGATGAGATGTATTTGGCATCGTTGAGGTATCTGATATTGGCCTGGAAAGACTTGATGGATGCCTGCAGGTCCGCGCGGAGTTTCTTGCATTTCTTGACATCGCGTTCGACGAACTCTGCACCGATATCGCCTGCGGAATCCCAGTTTTCAATGCCGCGGACCTTGGCAAACTCTTCGAGTGTCCGTCCATCTGTCATCGCGTCCACGATGCCGTACTTGATGGCTCTCTTGGCGGTGAGTGTCAGCACGCTGTCGGGCCCGTCGATTGTTTCGTAGTTGCTCGGGAGGTTATTGAGGGAGTCAGAGAAAACCCACTCGCCCCCTTCTTGATACGCATAGATCGAGGCTTTGGACAGAATCATCGCACGCACAAGGTAGCCCGAATGCCCGTTGGCATCGGCAGCGGTCTCGAGTTTGGCCGACATGATCGAGTTCATCTTGAGGTCTACTTCAGCAGACCCTGTCGCGCTTTGGGTGTATCCCACCGCGCCGCCGAAGTCCGATCCCGGTGCCATTGTGATGGTGTCACAGTTGAACGCGGGCCAGATTGAGGCACTAATCGCGGATTCAATCAGCATGTGCATCTTGAAGGTGCCGCGATACTCTTTCATGATCTCGACCATGTCCATCGAGCACCAGACCTCTCCGCCCCCGGAGTTGATCCGGAAGACGACATCGGTGACGCCGTTCTCTTTGGCCCATTTGAGCGAGTTGGCGACGCCGAGCGGGTAGATATCCTGCCCAAAGGTGCCCTTGAGCGGTACCTCAAGAATCAGGTTGTACCCATCGCGTTTGAGGGTTGGTTTGGTTTCTGTTTCTTTGTCCGCATTGATGGACGGGATCGATCCTGTGCTTGAATCAACGGTTTTGGGGCGTTCGATGTCGCCTTTGATGATCGATTTGACCTGCCGACGATCGAGGGTGATCCGTGCTTTGATGCCGTTGATATCGGTATCGATGACCACGCTGCGTCTGGTCTGGGAGACCACATTACCCTCGTAAGTCTTGCCATCACGCATAATAACTTCATCGCCGATAGCAATCGTGCCGGCGGCACCGATCACTGCACAGAGCATTGCTGCTTTGAGTAGTTTTACAGATTTCATTTGGGCTCCCTTAATCTATCAATCTAAATCGAACATGGTCAACAGCAGTAGTATGCACAGATACACCAGCACCCATTAGACAAACTGTCCCGGTGTCCATCCTATCAAAAATCGAGCATCCTGCCAAGTCTGTATCTTTCTTTTCGCTTTTATATCGGTAAAAACCTACCATCCGCAATGGAAAACGGGTACCGGGTCATTGTGGTTGGGGGCGGGCACGCCGGCGTCGAGGCGGCGTGGGCGGCGGCCAATGCCCTCGGCGGATCCAAATCCGTCGCGCTGATCACCGCAGAT
>JAESUL010000242.1 GCA_016763115.1 Phycisphaerales bacterium
ATCCTCTCAAGGCTCCCGGGCGAAACCCTCCCCGTGCTCATCCGCCGTGACCAAGCCGTCATCAAACGCGATCTCCCGCTCGGCGCGTTTGAGAACCTCACCGGCGCCACCCTGATCGAAGAGCCCGTGCTCCGACGGGCGATGTCACTGCGTCGGGCTCGCCTCGGGATCAAGTTCCCCCAGCCCGACACGATTGGTTCAGGGATAGACCCGGACGCATGGATTGCAGCAGCCTTCGAGCGTGGACCCATCGCCCACACCCAACCGATCGACAAAGCCACTGACCTCGGCATCCTCTTTGCGGGCAAGGGCAAGATCGTGTACTCGGGGTTCCCCGATTATCCACGCCGAGGTGCATCGTGGTCATCGCAGGGAATCGCCGAGCAGGCCATCCTCGACACCAAACGCGCCGAACTCAACACCAAGATCACCGACGGGTTCCTCCGCAGATCCCAGCTTGTCTTGCAGATCAACACCGCCCAAGCCCGCGCCAAAGACGGGCCTGACCCAGATGCCTACCAACCCGAAATCCACCGGCTCAAAAAACAGCAGGCGATGGTCGAATCGGAAATCATGCGGTTCACCAACCAACTCGACACCCTGACCGATCAAGATCCCAAAGACGACTAACCGTCGAGTTCGTCCACGATCCGCTGCACCGCTGCCCGCGCCGCACCAAAGCACGCCCGATCGGCATCCCCCTCGCTCAGCACCAACGCCCGCTTGCACCGATCAATCGCCCGCTGACGCATCGAAGGCTTGGGAAAATCCTGGGCGTTGTCAAACACATCAGCAAGCTTCACAAGCCTCGCCTGCCAAGGGGCCTGGGCGAGTCTTTGGTCGTAATCAACCTCTCGCTCGGGCTCGCGCAAAAGCATGTTCTTGGAAGTCGCAGCCACACAGTTGGCGATCTCGATGCCAAACCGTTTTTCGATATCATCAAAGTCGACATCACGATCCTCGATCGTGTCGTGCAGCAGCGCGGTGCACAGCACCGTCTGGTCATCGCACCCAAAGACATCACGCGCGATCATCGCCACGCGGAACACATGGGCGACATAAGGCGTGCGTTTGTCCTTGCGGAGTTGCCCGTCGTGTGCGCGGGCGGCAAACGACACGGCCTTGAGGTACAACGGTGATTCCATGTCCGGCTCCTTGCACAAAGCGTATGCACAAGCCAATGGTGATACAAAGTAATCAGGCGTATTGAACGATCATCTTGACCTTGCTCGGCGCGTTGCCGTGCTCGTCAAAGATCAGCAGTTCATTTCCAGATTCATTCATCCACGAGCTCGGGATCGCCAAAGGCGTCGACGGCGAAACCGTTTTCCCATCGGCGCTCTGCGTGAAGTACCGCCCCAGCGCCTTGCCGTTGACGAACACCTGACCCTTGCTCAGACCCGAAACATCGAGCGACAAAGCGACCCGCTGCGTGGGTGCCTTGAACGAAGATTTCCACCACGCCGGCGCGCCGAGTTTGGGGAACTTGCCCTTGGCGATGGGATCAAAGTCGATCTCCGCAGGAACCTCCCATTTGGCAAATGACCAGATTGATTTGCCGGTAATCTGGGTGACGCCTTCGGTAAAGGTGGTATCACTGATAATGCCCTTGGCGATCGACGCGATCAGTTCATCGACTTCCTCGCCCTCGCCCAGATCCGTGTGCATCGCGATCTGGAGCACATTGACGCCTCGCTTGATCGCCTCGTTGTCGAGGATCAATCGGATCGGACGACCGGCATCAAAGAACTTGAACGGCTCATCATTAAGCATCACGACGCACTGCACCGAGACCGCCGGGATATCGACCACAATCGTGGATTTCTTAAGATGCTTGAATGTCCACTCGACACGATCAGGATGCGTCGCGTCGCCCTCGCGGATGCCGAACGCCGGCGCGTGGACCGAGAGCACATCAATCGGATCGCACTGATTGACCTTGCCTTTGGCAATCTTGAACGGCGCGACATCGACGAGGTGCCCATAGAGCCCCTTTTTGCCCGTCATGTCCGATCCGCCCACGAGCCGACCCATGTTGTCTGCAAGCGCGACGATCTCGTGTGTTGCCTTCTTCATGTTGATATCAAGCACACGCTGGGCGCCCGGGCCATCGCCGAGGATGCCCATCGGCTCGCCGTCGAGGAAGATCTGGACCCGGTCCGAAGACTCGGGAGCCGACATCTTCACCTTGCCCGGCTTGGTTGTTTTGACCTCGACGCGGTACCACCCGTACCCGTACGGGGTCCCGAGTTCGGACAGATCCGCCGGCCCGGGGATCTGCGCAAATCGTGGCGAGCTGCCATCAATCCGCTCCTCGGGCTGGGCACATTCCCACGAACCGATCGAAACACGCGGGAGCTTCTCGCCCGGATCGCCTTCGAGCGGCTTGGTCGTTGTCGTCTTGGTCTTGCCCTCGGGCGTGACAAGCGTGTGCGTCTTGCCGTTCGTTGATGGGATCGGCAACCCGTCCTCGCTGAGTGCATGGACACCAACGAACACATTGCGTTCGTGCATAAAGGTCTCGTCGGCCATCTCGTCGCAGATAATCACCACCGTGACATCCTCGATCCGCAGCACCAAAGGCTTGCGTCCCTTGGGAACCTCGAACTCTACGGGGGTGCCGTTGATCGAGATTGAACCGTGCCCGCCGCCGGGCCCGAAGAGCACAAGCACATCATCATCTGAACACAGCGCGTTGAGACTCGTGTAATCCAGGTGGTTCCGCGGCGAAATATTCGTATCAAACAAGCACCAGTGTACCCGCTGATGCCCGAGCCGAACCGGGAGCACCGAGCCGTCAGGCAACAACAGATCGAGCGTGCCCGATTTGGATTTGGGAGGCGAGAAGATAAACGCCACCGACCCGTGCGACCCGTGAATATGCGTCACCACATGCCCCTGGATCGCGTCCTCGCTGGGCGATGGGGTAATGACCACCGGCGGGGCTTCGTTCTCAGCATTCCCGAGCACATTTGCAAAGGTTGATGCGAACATCATCAATCGGCGAGCTGGGCCGAGCAACGCGGTTGGTCGCCCATGCTCGTCGAGCAATGAACCGGCGTCCTGCGACGGGGTGTACCACGGGTTTTCGCCGCTGATCGCCTGCCCGGCGTTGAAGCCAAAGCTCGTACCCGAAGCAAAGTTGCCAATGTTAAACTGCCCGCCGCCAACAATAATCTCGGCGAGCTGACGCTGGAACTGGTACGGATCGACCGGGGCTTGGGCCTCGGCACCAAACCGTTGAGGCTGCTTGGTGCCGTAGTTGATGACGAGCTTGGGCTGCTCGGGGCGAACAGAACCGAGTTGGCGCATCGTCGCAAACATCTCGCCCTCGCCGGTCCATCCGTCGATGTCGCCCTCGACACCCTGCCAAAGATTGTTGGCGTTGACCTTGGAACGGTGAACCCCGCTTCGCGGAGGTACCGCCCGAGTTCGCCGAGGTATTTGGTCGCCATGAGTTGTTCATCGCAGGTCCATTGTGATTCGTTCTGCACGAGGATGATCGGCCCGCCGCCCGCGGTCGATGCCTGCAGGTCCTTGACCTGGCGCGCCAACGCATTGAAGAACTTGCCCACCGCTTCAAGGAACGGCTGGTTCGGTTGGCGGACCTTCAACTCAGGAATATTGAGCACCCATGTCGGGAGCCCACCAAGGTCCCAACCCTCGCCGATGTACGGCCCGGGGCGCAGGATGCAACGCATCCCCGCTTGGGCAACCAGCTCAATAAAGTGGCGAATATCGTTGTCGCCCTTGAAGTTGTACGAACGCGGGCGCGACTCGATCAGGTTCCAGAAAACTGGTGTCTCGATCGTGTTGAGCCCGGCCTGCTTGGCTGCGTA
>JAESUL010000243.1 GCA_016763115.1 Phycisphaerales bacterium
TCTCCCGCTCGCGGGAGAGGGCCGGGGTGAGGGTCTTTCTTCACCGCTTCGGAATCGCTCGGCAATCTCGTCTACAACCTCAGGCAATCGGCGCAACACCACCCCATCGGGAATCGCATTGCGGAACATCTTGCCATAACCGGTCGTGACAATCCGCGGGTCCAGCACCACCACACGCCCGCGATCCTCGCTGCTGCGCACCAATCTTCCGAACCCCTGCTTGAACCGCAGCACTGCCCTTGGCAATGAATCATCACGGAACGGATCGCCCCCCGCTTCTTTGATCCGCTCGCTCCGCGCCTCGACCAGAGGCCGCGTCGGCGGCTCGAAGGGCAACCGCGTAATAATCACATTGCGCAGCCGATCGCCGCGTACATCGACACCCTGCCAGAAACTCGCAGCCCCAAAAAGTACACCGCGATCGCACGAACGGAACTCCTCAAGAATCTGCGACCGCGACCCGCTCTTGCCCTGCACCCACACCCGCATACCCAATGCCTCGAGTTGGCGTGTCAACCGATCCGCCGTTTCGTACAGCAACTTGAAACTCGTGAACAGCACGAACGCCCCGCCATCGGTCGCAACCACATGGTCGTGTACCCGCGAGACAATCGCGTCCTCGAATGATTCGCCGTCGGCGTTTACCTTCCCCGTCGGGCTCGGGACCGAGGTATCCACAAACACCTCGACCTGCGAGCCATAATCAAACGGGCTCCCGAGTTGCACCGTTTTTGCACCCTCCGCACCAAGCCGACTCAGCGTGTGCGCGAAAGCCGTCTCCGCGTGCTCACTCGTTTCATCATCCTTCACCGTCCGCGTCGTCAGCGTCGCGCTCGTCAATATAACGCTGCAATCCTCGCTAAAAAGATGCTCCTTGAGCAACGGGGCGACCTCGATCGGCGAGCACGCCAGCGTCACCCTCGGCCCACCACGCCCCTTGGATTGCGTCTCTTCAATCCAATACACACACTTCTCCATCGTCTGACCAACAAGCGATTCCGCGTTGTCGGCGATCTCCGCCGCCCGCACCGCGAACGCATTGAGCTCGAACCGATCCGCCTCGTTGGTGACTTCTTCACGCAAACGCTTGAGACGCACCGACAAATCATTCATCGCAGGCGTGAGGTGATTCTCCACAATCCCCGGCTCACGCACACGCCCATTGCGGATCGTCCCCGACCGCACTACGCGATGCAGCGAATCAAAGAACGCCATCGACGCGTGTTCGCCTTGATTGACCAAAGCCACCGCCCGCTCGATCGGTTCGATGTTGCCCGCCGCCAGTTGCAGGTGCGACAGATACCCCTTGCCCGTCTTCTTCTGGTACAACGCACGGAGCAGAAACGACACCCGCCCCTCGGTCAATCGCAAACCAAAGTGATCCGCCGCCGCGTCTTCGACGCCGTGCGCTTCGTCGAGAATCACATGGTCGTACTTGGGCAAAAACCCCGTCCCATTCGCCCGCAACGCAAGATCCGAAAAGAACAGCGCGTGATTGCAAATCAGCAGATTCGCCCCCTCCATCTCTCGGCGTGCGCTCTGGTAAAAGCACTCGTTGTAGTGCGGGCACCTTCGCCCCATGCAGTTGGTCGAATCCGACCGCACCGAATCCCACACCGCGCCGCGTTCAAGGTTCGGCAGCGAACTCAGCGACCCATCCTCGGTGCCGTACGCCCAGTTCTCGATCACCGCCAGCGCCCGACGCGAGGCCGCATCGGGCAGCAACGAATCCTGTCGCTTGCTAGCAAGCTGCAACCGCCGGATCGACATGTAGTTCCCACGCCCCTTGACCAGCACCGCCTTGCACTGCCCGATCTCTTTGAGCGCCTCTTGCAGCACCGGGATGTCCTTCTGGACAAGCTGCTCTTGCAACGCGATCGTGTTGGTCGCGACGACCACCACTTCATTGTTCTCAATCGCCCGCAACATCGCAGGCACCAAGTACGCAAAGCTCTTGCCTACCCCCGTGCCCGCCCCGACGAGCAAATGCGACCGCTCCTGCATCGCCAAATCCACCGCCTGCGCCATACGAACCTGTTCAGTGCGCGATTCATAGCCACTGCCGAGCGCATCAGCGATCGCACCAGAATTACCCAGAATATCGACAACAGACCCGCTCACTTCTTGGCGACCCCCAACGGCGAACGCTTCGGCTCCCCGTCCCCACGCGGGTAATCCCTCGGCGTCTTCCGCTGCTTCTCCAAAACCACAGTCCGACCCGTCGGCGTATCAATCGTCCCGGCGTGCGAGGTGTGCAGCACGTACAACGCCTGCTTCGCCTCGGCCAACTCCTCGTCGGCCTTCTGCCCCTTTGTGAGCAGCACCAGCCCGCCGATCTTTACCAACGGCACCGTGAGTTCCACCGCATCGCCATCCGTCCAACCGCACGCGCAACAACAAGATCATAATGCTCGCGGTGCGCGCCCTGGCGACCATTGGGCGTCCGCTCACCGATGTCACCCCCAAGCCGCTCCGCCCGATCGTTGATCACCCGGATACTCGTAAGCCCGAGCGCCTCGGCCGTCTCTTCGAGGAACTTGCACTTCTTGGCTGTCGCATCGACAAGCGTGAACCACACCTTGGGCATCACGATCGCCAGCGGGATGCCCGGCAACCCCCCGCCGGACCCGATATCAATCACCGATGCATTATCCTCGAGTTCGCTCATCAGGGGCACCAGCGAAAGCGCATCGAGAATATGCTTATCCCACGCTTCATCAACATCGCGGATCGCCGTCAGGTTCATCCGCGTGTTGGCATCCATCAACAGCGCGAGGTACTTCCCGAGTTGTTCGACCTCGCCATCATTGAATGTAATCCCGAGCTCGTTGGCTCGCTCGATCCATCCCGCCGGAGGCGTCAGTGCTTCAATCGTCATTCATCCACTCCATCCATATTCATCCATACTCATCGTGTCAGTGCACGCCCGGAAAATCCGATCTGCCGACCATACGCCCTCGTCGGCTGCATCAGATCCGGGTCGCCCTCGTCATCAAACTCAAACGAGTTGCGATAAGGCGGACGCGGACGATGCAGGGCAACATTGACAATCAAACCCGTCATCAACCAGCAGGTCAGCAGGCTCGACCCGCCATAACTCATGAACGGGAGTGTAATCCCGATAATCGGGACCAGCCCAAGATTCATCCCGATATTGACCACAACCTGCGCCATGATGAAGGCCGCAAGCCCCACCGCGATCAATCTCCCCAACGGCTCACGGCACGAGGCCGCCACGCACAACGCCCCCCCGACCCAGAGCCCATACAACGCCAGCACCGCCATCCCGCCAAAGAACCCGAACCGGGCGACCACCACCGCAAAGATCATGTCGTTGTGGGCCTCGGGAAGTTGGTTGTAGTGCACCACCGCCCTCGCCGCGTCATCATTCATCCCCGTCGCCATCCCCGCCCCGATCAGTGTCTGGGCCCGATCCGATTGGTAGTTGATATCAAACGAGGTCGAATCATCACCCTGGTACTGCTTGACCATCGCGACGATCCGCTGTTTCTGGTGAGGCTTCATGAACGGGTACGCCGCCGGTGCCGCCATCCCCGCGAGCACCACAATCAACATCAAATGCTTGAGCTTGGCCCCCGCTGCGATCAGCATCGCAAACAAAGCGGGCACAAACAAACTCGCGGTCCCTAGGTCCGGCTGCACCGTGATCAACGCCACCGGCACCGCCGCGATGATCCCGGGCACGATCAGCCCCTTCATCTTGCGGTGATGCGACCGGTACCGCATGTACCACGCAATCACCAGCACAAACCCGATCTTGGTCAGTTCGCTGGGCTGAAAATCCATCAGCCGAAGATTGATCCACGCCCGCGCCCCGTTCCTCGGACGCACCAACCAACTCGGCACCCCCGGAATCAACAAAAACACAAGCAACCCAATACACAACGCAAAGAGCACCACCGAAAAATGCCCCACGATCCGGTAGTGAGGCAACGCGATCAGCACGCACGCAATCATCCCGATAATCAGAAAAACAACCTGCTTGCTCGCCACCGCAGCCAACGCTGTTGATCCGTCGGATCGCAGGTGCTCGCTGACATCAATCGAATAAATCCCCATCAGCGTGATCAGGATCGCCGAGACCACACTCACCCACGAAAAATTAATCATCCGCATCGATTTGTTCATCGGATCATTGCGCCCGGATCCACGGATCATCCGAAACAACCGCGTGCTCATCGGCATCGAACTCATGGGCCCTCCTCCGCATCAGCATTTGCATTAGGAGTAGCACCAACATCGGGCAGGTACCCCTCGGCAATCAACGCATGGATCACCTGATTATTAATCGGCCCCGACACACGCCCGCCCGATCCGCCATAATCAACCACCACCGCGATCGCGTACCTCGGCGCCTCGCCCTTGGGCGCAACCAACGACACATACCACGAGTGATCCCCCGCACGCACTACCCTTGGCTCCAACGGCCCGTTGCCCGCCTCTCCAAGGTCATCGGGGTCAATCACCAAAGGCGAACTCGTCGCGGTCCCCGTCTTGCCCCACACATCGACCCCCGACGCATTGAACACCGGGTCCTTGAGCGTATCAAACGCCAGCGCGTACCCCGTCCCAAACTGCGGGTCCGACACCACCTTTCGTAATCCTTCAAGCGATTCGCTCGCGACCCATGACGGGATACTCAGGTCTATCACCACCGGCGCCGATCCGTCTCGAATAAGCGTCGGCGCAATGTTGTACCCCATCCTCGCGATCGTCGCATACGCATCGACCGCGTGCAGAGGCGTCCAGGTCACCGGACCCTGCCCAATGCCAAGCTGATCGCGTCAAACTTGGTCAGATCCGACCCATCGTTCTCGCCACGCAACGCTCCGATCGAACCGGGCCACACCGACCCAACCCCGAGGTCATAGCGGTACCCGATCCCGAATCGGCTGTACACCTCAGCGATGTTGCGAGGACCAAGCCGTTGCCCAAGCGTAAAGAAAAACACATTCGACGATACCATCAACGCATCAACCCCGTCGGGGTCATGCCCGAGTTGGTCCGCGTGCGTCAGCCCGTGCTGCTTGAATATCCATGAGCGCAAAATGTCCGGGCGATCCTCGATCAGGTGCCCGGTCGCTTCGATCCGCTCGCCGGGCTGATACACATCATGAATCGCTGCGCCGCAAAGAATCAACGCCTTGGCAATCGACCCCGGCGGGTACGGCTTGGCGATCGCCTTATTGATATACGGCGAGTGCACCTTCTCAAAGTACACCCGCTCGGCGTCATCCTTGATCCCAAGACGCGACCAATCCCCATCGCGTGGTGGCGTCGGCCCGGTCACCAACGCCAGAATCTCGCCCGTACCAATCTCGAGTACCACCACCCCCGCGCCAAGCTCGGTCCCCACCGTCATCACGCTCGGCTCGGGGTTGTGGTGCCACTCCTGCACCCGCGTCAATCCCAGCCTTGGATCTATCAACGCGCGGATCCGCGCCTGGAGCATCACATCAATCGTCAGGTTCAGATCCCGCCCGAGTTCCGATGGCATCAGCCTCACCGTCCGTGTCTGCATCTGCTCGATCCGCACCCCGCGCAACCCGCGGAGATGGTCCTCGAACGCCGCCTCGAGCCCTGTCCGCCCGACCCGATCGCCATTAACCCCGTATCGCCCACGATCAATCCCGTCAGCCGTCGATGCCCAAGCCCGAAACTTGTCATCGTTGTTGAACGCTTCTCTCCGCCGATTGACATCCGTCTCAAACACCCGGTCATCCACCCGCCCGAGCACCAACGATGCTACATCATCGACCTGCATCCCCACCGCCCGCTGGTCCCGCATGGGCAGCGGAAAAGACCGCAGATCAAAGTCAACCTGCACACTCGTAAACGGGTACACCCGCTCGGACGCATCAATCACCTCAAGCCCGGGCAGCAAATCCACCGCCCGCGCCTCGCGCCCATCAACATCCGTCACCGGGCGGACAACCAACTCACGCCCAATCAAGCGCATCAACCGGAACCCGACCTCGTCGCTGATCCCCTCGACAAGCACATGCCCCTGCACCATCTCGCGGATGGGCTGGGCCGCGATCCGTTCGATCCGGTCCACATCCCCCGCTTCGAGCGGCAACCCCTTTTGCTTGCGCTCCTCGATCAACCTCGACCGTACCCGCACGGCATACTGGCGGTGCATCCGCTCAACTCGATCTACGATCTGTTCGCGCCGTTCATCGAGTTCGCTGCGATCCACGCCGCTCTCGCGGACGATGTACTTGAGCATGATCTCGACATGCTCGTCGTAGGCAACCCTGATCTGATCGACCATCGCTGCTCGCTGCTGATCGTTGAGCAGCCCCCACCGGTCTTTGTGGACTCGCCGGGCATGCCGCAGAGCCTGCTTTGCAGCCCACGACCCATCGAGCACCCGGTAATCGAGTGAAATGTCATAGCTCGCCCGGTCCACCGCCAGCACCCGCCCCTTGCGGTCCAAGATCTGCCCGCGGACCGTGGGGAACCAGGTTCGGCGGACCAATCTCCGCTCGGCCTGCTCGCGAGCTGCCTGTCCATCGACCAGCGTCATCCACGCAA
>JAESUL010000244.1 GCA_016763115.1 Phycisphaerales bacterium
GCCACGCAGTCTTCTTCTATGTTCACCAATTCGGTGCGGTTTGTTCGCACCATTGTTCGTCACCAAAGCGCCCAAGCGGGGTTCCGATCACCCCCGCCGGTCACGCTGACAAGGAAACGGATCACTATCATGGCCAATACACTCGTCCAAGACCTCATCGAATCTGGTATCCACTTCGGGCAACGCTCCAGTGGATGGAATCCCAAAATGACCCCGTACATCTACGGGAAACGAAACGGGATCCACATCATCGACATCAAGGAAACCGTCAAGGGTCTCCTCCTGGCTCGCAAATACATCACCAACACCGTTGCCTCGGGCAAAGATGTCTGCTTCGTCGGCACCAAACGCCAGGCAAAGGGCGTCATCGAGCAACGCGTCACCGATGCAGAAATGCACTATGTCATCGAACGATGGCTCGGCGGTACGCTGACCAACTTCCGCACCATCCGTGCACGCCTCAAGAGGCTCGAAGAACTCGAAACGATCGCAGAAACCGACAACTTCGAGAGCTACTCCAAGAAAATGGAATCCCAGCTCCGCCGCGAGATGCGCAAAATCAAACGCAACCTCGAGGGCATCCGCAGAATGAACAAGCTCCCCGGCGTCATCGTCGTGATCGATGTCAACCGCGAGACCACCGCGCTGCGCGAAGCACGCAAGCTCGGGATTCCAACCATCGGGCTCATCGACACCGACGGCGACCCCGACATGGTCGACATCGCCATCCCGGGCAACGACGACTCGATGCGATCCATCGATGTCATCGTCCGCGAGTTGTGCAAAGCGGTCACCGATGGCAAGCAAGCACGCCCGGCTGTCAAGTCCAAGGATGACTCGGATGCAAACACGCCTCGCCGTTCGAGCCGAGCACAGTTCCGCGCCGACGACGCCGCCCCGACTCAGCCCGTCGTTGTTGACCAAGCACCGGCGACCACGCCGGCAACAACACCCGCACCAGCCAAGTCCTAACCAGCAACACAAACCAAAGCCCATCAACACACCGACGGGCAGAACAACACCCAACACGGGCGGAGAACTACAATGGCAAACATCAGTGCCAAGGATGTCATGAGACTCCGGAACCAGACCGGGCTCCCCATGATGGAGTGCAAAAAGGCACTCGTCGAAGCGAACGGCGACCCCGAGCAGGCCGAGATCATTCTGCGTAAAAAACTCAAGGGCAAAATGGAAGGCAAAGCCGACCGCATCGCCGGCGAAGGGCGCATCGGTATCGCTGTGGACGGCTCACCGCCGCCATCGTCGAGCTCAAAGCCGAGACCGACTTCACCGCCAAAAACGACAAGTTCGTCGAGGTCACCAACCAACTCGCCAAGCTCGCACTGACAAGTTCGGGCGAGACCACCGACGAGATGAAAAGCATCCTCGATGACCTCCGCATCTCCACCGGTGAAAACATCTCCATCGGTCGCATGGAAAAACTCGAAGGCAACGGCGCCTACGGGCAGTACATCCACCACGACGGCAAGACCGGCGTGCTCGTGCAAGCATCCGCCGAATCTTCAGGCGAAGTCATGAAGCAGATCGCCATGCATGTCGCCGCCGCCCATCCCCACCCCCTCGGGCTCACCCCTGATGACATCCCATCAGACCTCGTCGAGAAAGAACGCAAGTTCCGCATCGAGCAAGCGGTCGAATCGGGCAAGCCCGAGCAGATCGCCGAGAAAATGGTCGAGGGCGGCATGAGAAAGTTCTTCTCCGAAGTCGCGCTCCTCGAACAGCCCTTCATCATGGACCAGTCCAAGAAGATCAAAGAACTCCTCAGCGGCGACACCACCCTCGTTGCCTTCCACCGCATGCAGATCGGCGAAGGCGGCTAAAGCCCTCCCATCAACTCAATAAATCCAACCGGACCGGGAACATTCCCGGTCCGGTTTTTTTAGGCTACCATCACCAAGCGAAAGGGACACCATCCATGGCCATCAAACCCGCACCGGGCGAACAGTACACCATCCGTCGAAAAATATTCAAAATCTTTGGCTCGGCGTTCCATGTCTACGACGAGAACAACCAGATCATCGGGTACTGCAAACAAAAAGCCTTCAAGCTCAAAGAAGACATCCGCCTCTTCACCGGCGAAGACATGAGCGAAGAACTCATCATCCTCAAAGCCCGATCCATCATCGACTTTGGCTCAACCTACGACATCACCCTCCCCGACGAGACCAACTTGGGATCGCTGCGACGCAAGGGGCTCAAGTCTTCTTTTATCCGTGACGAATGGATGATGTTCGACGCCGAGGGCACCCAGATCGCCATCATCCGCGAGAAAAACGCAGTCGCTGCCATTCTTCGTCGTGTCCACGAGATCTTCACACTTGTCATGCCCCAGAAGTACGAACTCGTGCGCACAACGGACGATAAACCCATCGTCGAACTCCGCCAGCACTTCAATCCCTTTGTTTTCAGGCTCGGCGTCAAAATCATGGAAGAAGATGCCCAACTCGATGAGTTAACCATCTTGGGCACCGCCTGCCTCCTCGCCGCCATCGAAGGACGCCAAGGCTAATCTCAGTAGAACGGGCTTCCAGCCCGTTTCCCATACAGAAGGAACCACACATGCATTCACTCAACAGACGCGACGCCATCACCTCCATGGCCGCCCTCGGTGCCGTCGGCATCGGAATGGCCGCAACCAACTCATCGGCCGCCCAGATGTTCACCCCCGAATCCCTCGGGTGGGACCCGGCCAACAACGAGTACACCCTTCCAACCCTTCCCTATGCCTATGACGCGCTCGCCCCCGCCATCGACGAACAAACCATGCGAATCCACCACGACAAGCACCACGCTGGTTATATCCGCGGGCTCAACAAAGCCCTCAAACAACTCCATGCCATCCGCGATGGCTCGGGCGATGCAGGCACCTTACAGCACTGGCAACGCCAACTCAGTTTTCACGCCGGCGGGCACATCAACCACACCATGTTCTGGACCGGCATGGCCCCGACCGACAACGGCGGCGGCGGTGAACCCGCCGGCCTGCTCGCCGACACGATCAAACGCGACTTTGGATCATTCGAGAAGTTTTCATCGCAGTTCCAGGCCGCTTCCAAATCAGTCGAAGGCTCGGGCTGGGGATGGCTCATCTACGAACCGATGTCCAACCGCTTGATGATCTCACAGATGCAGAACCAGCAACAAATGATGTTCGCCGGCGCGGTCCCGTTGCTGGGCGTCGATGTCTGGGAGCACGCCTACTACCTCAACTACCAGAACCGGCGTGCTGGTTACCTCAAGAATTTCATGACCATCATCAACTGGCCCGAGATCCAACGCCGATTCGCCGCTGCAATCGACTAACTCCTTCCATCAAACCATAAAAAAACGCCCCGTGATCGGGGCGTTTTTCAGTAGCATCCATAACTCAATCACCCAACATGCTTGGGATCGGACGCATCCTCCTCAACCCGAGCACCCGCTGCCCAAATCCGAAGCAACTCAGCAGACTTTGCATTGACAAAGAACATCGCCGTTTTTCCATTCTCCTCCACAAAACAACAATGAGTCTCCCGCCCACCCTCGTGAATCCAAACATACGCAAAGCCGCGGCGAAAAACCTGTACGCGAGCAATCCCCGGAACACGCAACTCGACCTTGTTGACCAAAATAGTTCCCCACCTCCACGGCACCCACCCAAAGAACCGTGTAGCCGTGACAAAAATCGCAATCAAGAAAA
>JAESUL010000245.1 GCA_016763115.1 Phycisphaerales bacterium
ATGGTCCCCGACGAAGCCGTCCGCGAACAGTACCTGACCACACTCAAGCGCGAATCCGAGCGCCTCACCGGGATTGTCGAGAATGTCCTCGAGTACGCCCGGTTGTCTCGCCGACGATCACCCAAGGGCAAGCCCGCCGGCGTGCAGACCCTCTCGCCCGATGCGCTGCTGGTGCGGTTCCGCCCCGCCTTGTCACGCCGAGCGGAGCAATCGAATATGGACCTGATCTCCTCGATCAACCTGATGGGCTACGAGACCCGCGCGCTGACGGTTGATCCCCAAGCGGTCGAGCGGATCATGATGAACCTGATCGAGAACGCGTGCAAGTACGCCTCGATGCCCGACGATCTCGACGAGCATCAAGCCGAGGAGTTCGATACCCGCATCCACCTCGATGTCACCGTCAACGCCGGCATGCTCGAACTGCTCGTCGCCGATCATGGCCCGGGGATCGATCCCAGCGATCGCGCCCGGATCTTTGGCGAGTTCCAACGCGGCGCCAAACGCAAGATCCTCAACCGGTCCGGGCTCGGGCTCGGATTGGCGCTCTCTCGCGGGTTGGCCCGCGAGATGGACGGCGATCTGCAGCTTGTTTCTCGCCGGCGCAGCGGGGCCGAGTTCTTGCTCACCATCCCCCTCGACGACGCCGCCCAAGCCTTGTCAGCGTCCAAGAATCAGACTAAGCCCCCGGTTTCTGACTGAATTGAGATTTGGGGTCAGGGACGAACCGGGCGGGCGGGGCTATACTCAACGCCCCCGGGCCTGTAGCTCAGTTGGCAGAGCGCACCACTGATAATGGTGAGGTCGACAGTTCAAGTCTGTCCAGGCCCATTTGTGAAAACGCCCGCATCACGCGGGTGTTTTTTAGTGTTCAGATCAACAGGTTCATCGAACCCGTGCGGCTACGGGCATCCGGCGTTGAACAACGCGAGGTACGCGAACACATCTTGCAGGTTCAATGTCCCCAACGGCGAAGCCAGATCCGCAGCGGGGTCTTGGGCATTGAAAAGGGCGAGGTACGCGAATACATCTTGTAGATTCAGCACGCCGAAGGGCTCGGCAAGGTCGGCAGCACACGACGCGGGTGTGCCAAGGACCGTGATCGACCACTGGTAATCAACATTTGTGCTGAGGAGATCGGGTGTCAGCGTAATCAGCACGCCCGCCGTGTCCGCTCCGAATGTTGGAAGCTCGAACGGGATCGGTGCTGTGCTCACGCCCTTGATAGGAATGTCCTGCATGTTCTGCTGGGGATCAATGCTCATGACAAGCACGACATCGCCGGTGCCAAGCCGCTCGATGGTGCCAGTGAGCGCCATCGGTGCTGCGATGGGGTCGATCCCGCCGGCCGGTGGATCGAACCCGTCGAACTGGAGGGTAAAGGCCAGCGACAACTCGCCGGGGACCACCATCGCGAAGTCAAACACATCTGGGTTTGCCGTCGCGATGAGCACGCCCGCGCCCGGTCTGGTCTGGGTTATGATTGCTTCGTCAATGGTCGAGCCGGACCCGATGGGGATATCGAAGGGGATGCCGCCGGGATAGATAAACGAGGGGGCAACCGTGTGAAAGGTGGAAAAGAGCATGGTGACGCCCGGCTGGGCCACCCCGCTCTGCCCGCCGAGCAGGTCGATGCTGATGCCATCGAGGGCGATGGTCAAGGCATCGAAATCGACATCAATCATCATCGACCCGGTCGGGATGGTATCGAGGTCCACATCAACCGCGCCGGTCAGGTCGATGTCGATCGGGTTGTTGCCCGATCCGCCGAACAAACCGGGGATGGTGCGTGTGCCGCTCGGGTTTGATTTACTATCAAAGTCGCCGATGAGCACGCCCGTATTGTGGACACTGCTCGATCCGGCGATCATGGCCGACGAGTTCTCTGCATCGACCGTGCCGTCGAATTCATCGCCCATTGCCAAGCCGGCAATCAAGAATGGTGAAACCAAAGCCGCACACCGTGCGGACGAAAATAAACCCTGATTCATCTTAACTCCTCGTATACACAGGTGTTATCGGGCCCCGTGCGATCCCTCATTTTGGCCTTGCACCCGCAAGGCCCCGCGAGTGTACAGCCAACACTGGCCCCATTCAAGAGGGAACTGTCAGGAGAAGCCCCCGTTTTCGATCAAATCATCGGGGCAGTTTTCAGGTTGCGTACCCATTCGGGTGCCCCTTGAGCCATGTGTACGCCGTAGTGACAATCTCGTCGATGTCGGTGATCTGGGCATCCCATCCGAGCGTGGCTTTGATCTTGGTCGGATCGTTGTACAGCGCGATCGCATCGCCGGCTCTTCGATCGGTTTCATGGACTGCGAAGTCCACGCCGCTGACGCGTTTGATCGAATCGAGAATCTCGCGGACAGAGTACCCTTTGCCGATCCCGACATTGAACGCCTGGACCTCGCCGATCTGGACCCTTTCCATCGCGCGGGCGTGGGCATCGACGAGGTCTTCGACATGGACATAATCGCGGATGCAGGTGCCGTCGGGGGTGGGGTAATCAGTCCCGAAGATCGACATCGAATCTCGCTTGCCCGTCGCTGCGTCGATGCCGACGGGGATGAGGTGGGTTTCGGGGGTGTGGTCTTCGCCGAGCATCCCGGTGCGGTCCGAGCCGGCAACATTGAAGTACCGCAGCATGGTCAGCGCGATCGGGTTATCCTCTCTTTGGCGTTTGGTCGCGTAGTCCTTGAGAATGTGCTCGAAGTGCAGTTTGGTGTAGCCGTACGGGCTGGTGGGGGACTGGGGGCAGTTTTCGGGCACCGGGATCATGCCCTCGGGCGGGTCGCCATAGGTGGCGCATGATGACGAGAAGATAAACCGCGAGATCCCGCGTCCGTCATGGGCTTGGTCGCAGGCGTCGAGCAGCCCGATCCCCATCGCGATGTTGTTGCGGTAGTACCAGAGCGGGTCTTCGACGCTCTCGCCGACATAGGCGAGTGCCCCGAAGTGCATCACGGTGTCGATCTCATGTTCGTTGATCGCCGCTGTGACCGCCTCGGTATCTCCGACATCAGCGTGGACAAACGAGAATTGCCTTGGGTATGCGTGGCTGAGCAGATCCATCGGTGCCCGGTGCCCGCGGAAGAGGTTATCGAGGGCGATGACCTGATGCCCATCGCGCAAAAGCCTCTGGCATGCGTGTGATCCGATGTATCCGGCGCCGCCGGTGACCAAAGTGGGCATCGAGAATCTCCTTGGCTGTCGTTCTTGGCCCTGCATCGACGGAGCAAGCGGGGTGCCTGAAACCTTACCGCACAAATCTGCCCTCGGCTCATAATTCTTGCCCGCTATTCCGTACAATGCTCCCGAGACCGAAGACCAAGAGTCCATTTTTGGACCACAATGGAGCACACGCGAGGATGTCCGAGTCATTTACTTCAGATTTTAAGCGATTCTTTGGGCGTGGGCTGGCGATCCTCTTGCCCACCGCGGTGACGCTCTGGTTGCTCTGGCAGGCGTTCGGGTTTATCTACTCGACCGTCGCCCAGCCCATCAACAGCGCCACCCGCTTCGGCGTTCTCTGGGTGGTCCCCCAGGTCCTCGACGACGACAAACTCCCTGAGTGGTTCAATGTCACTGACGATGAACTCCTTCAAGCCCGTTCCGGGCTTGAGCTCCGCGAAGCTGATATGACCGATGCAGCCCTCAAGCACAGACTCCGCGCCGGGTACCTGACCGATTTCTGGGAGAAGCACTGGTACCTCAACCTGACCGGGCTCTTTATCGCGATCATGCTGATTTACCTTGCAGGGGTGCTGTTGGGCAACTATGTCGGGCGATCGCTTTATCAAACGGTAGAGCGTCTGATTACGCAGGTGCCCGGTTTCAAGCAGGTCTATCCGCATGTCAAGCAGGTGGTCGATCTGATTCTGGGCGATCGGAAGATGGCGTTCTCACAAGTCGTGCTCGTTGAATATCCAAGTAAGGAAATCTGGACCATCGGGTTTTTGACCGGGCATTCAATGCGTGATATTGATGAGCACGCCGGTGCCCAGGTTGTCAGCGTGTTCATTCCCACGAGCCCGACACCCTTCACGGGGTTCACGATCAATGTTCCCGAGGACAAAACGGTTAAGATGGACATGACCATGGAGGAAGCACTGCGGTTTGTCATCACCGCAGGCGTGCTGACTCCTGATTCGCCCAAACCGGGCGAGTTGGCGAAGAGCAGCGACGAGAAACCGAGTTCCTAGCCCAAGAGACACGAACATGGTTTCCCCCTAGAATAGAGAGAACAAGGTATCCCGCGCCACCGCAATACCCATTGCACAGACGCGGAGAAGGGATTCAGAGATGCGTATCAATGTTATTGGCAGACAGTTCGAGGTCACCGACGCCATCCGTCAGCACGCGGAGGGCAAGCTCTCCAAAATCACCCGCTACGAGGATCTGGTCCAGCAGATTGATGTGCGGGTCTGGAAAGAGAACGAATCTCGCGAGGACTTTGGAGCCGAGATCGTTGTTGATGTCCGATCCCACGAGGACTTTGTTTCCAAAGCAAGCGGGCACGATCTGTATGCGGTGATCGATGACGCCATTAACAAGGCAGAGCGTCAGCTTTATGACCATCGCGAGAAACTCAAGCGGTAGATTGCATCTACGCCCCATCTCACCGATCTACGAGAGGCAAACCATGAAACTGCTCGAAATATTCCGCCCAGGCGCGATCCTCCCCGACATCTGCAACACCCCGCGTGACGAGGTGATCGCGGGGCTGCTCGACGCGCTCATCGCCGATGGCGTTGCGCCCGTGTCAGTCCGCGATGAGTTGCTCGCACAGATTCTCAAACGCGAAGAAATGAGCACGACCGGATTCGGGCGAGGCGTCGCGGTGCCCCATGTCAAACACCCGGAGATCACCCAGCTTGGTGCCGCCATCGGGCTGTGCGAATCGGGAATAGATTTTAAGTCGATGGACAAGCAGCCGGTGTATTCGGTGTTCCTCTTGCTCTCTCCGGGCGAGCAACCCGAGGACCACCTCCAAGCGATGGAAACGATCTTTAAGAGTTTGATGAAGGATGCGTTCCGGAGATCGCTCCGTGATGCGCACAGTGTCGACGAGGTTGTCCGCATGCTCGAAGAGGCCGACAGCCAGGTGCTCGGTGGGTAATCACCTGTTCGTTGTTTGCAGCATCTTTGTACTCAAACTACCATTTTCTCCACGGAGCATCCGCGTTGGGCGAACAGTGTTCTGCCAAACTGACCATCAACAATAAGTACGGGATGCACGCGCGCCCGGCGACGGATTTTGCGCAGAGTGCGATGGAGTTTAAGTCTGATATCAGGGTCCTCGCGGGCCCAGAGGACGCCGACGGCAAATCTGTGATGGAACTGATGATGCTCGCAGCCACCAAAGGCACCGTCATCGAGGTCGTCTGCAAGGGCGAAGACGCCGAGCAAGCACTCGACCACCTCGCCTCGCTTGTCAACCGTGGGTTCGACGAAGAAGAATAGGTCCTAGCCCTCATGCCCCGGCATGAGATGGGCAGCCTGTTCTTCGCTCATCCGCGTAATCGATGCGCCCAGTTCTCCCAAGCGCAACTCGAGCTGCTCGTACCCGCGATCAATGTGGTACACCCGATTGATGACCGTGGTGCCCCGGGCTGCCAGTGCTGCGATGACCAACCCCGCCGAGGCGCGAAGATCCGATGCCATGACCGGCGCGCCGGTGAGTTCTTTGACCCCGGTGACGACCGCGGTCGGGCCCATCCGGGTGATCGACGCGCCCATTCTCGCGAGCTCGGCGACATGCAAGAATCGTTCGGGGAAGATTTTCTCGGTGACCACCGCATTGCCGTTGGCCAGGCAGAGCATCGCCATGAACTGGGCCTGGAGGTCGGTCGGGAATCCGGGGTGAGGCTGGGTAGTGATCTCCACAGAACGCAGCGAATCATCGCACGAGACCCGGCACGATCGGCGAAGCTGGTCATCGCCCGAACCGATGGGATCGACATGGACCCCGATCGCGTCGAGCCTATCGGTCACCGACATCATCGCGTCGAGCGGGCAGTTGTCGAGCATGATCGTCGAGTGGGTGATCCCGGCAGCACACATAAAGGTTCCTGCCTCGATCCGGTCGGGCATCACGGTGTGCCGGGCGGAGCCGAGTTGCTCGACGCCTCGGATGGTGATGCGTGGCGAGCCTGCGCCCTCGATCTTTGCGCCCATCGAGACAAGCAGCTTGGCGAGGTCCACAATTTCTGGTTCACAAGCTGCGCACTCGATGATCGTGGTGCCCTTGGCGAGCACAGCGGCGGAGAGGATGTTGGCGGTGCCCAGCACGGTCGAGCCGTAGGGCCCGCCCATGAAAACGGTGGTGCCGTGCAACCGACCGCCGGGGATGGTCGCGACGATGTCGCCGCCTTCGAGTTCGATCTTGGCACCCAACGCTTCGAGCCCGCGGAGGTGCAGATCGACGGGGCGTTGCCCGATGGCGCACCCGCCGGGCATCGAGACCCTCGCCGACCCTCGGCGTGCCAAGAGTGGCCCGAGCACACAGATACTCGCCCGCATTGTGCGCACGATCTCGTAGCGTGCGTGGATCTCGGATTCGTCGGTCGCCCGGAGCGTGAGCGTGGCGTCGCCCCCGGTGCCTGTCTCGGTTGCCTCGACTCCGAGTTC
>JAESUL010000020.1 GCA_016763115.1 Phycisphaerales bacterium
AGTTGGGCGATCAATACCGAGGAACTGACGAAGGTTGTTGGGATGTCGTTGCCGTCGTACCGCACGACCGACGATGCATTGAAGTTGCCGAACTTGGGTTCTTCGTACCCGCTGAAGTTGGGGACATGCGAGGGGCCGGTGACACGGATCTCGATCGGTCGGGCGACCGGGGTGTCCTTGGGGTTGAAGAAATCATCATCCATGATGATGTCGAGCGGTGAGAAGTTCGTCGGCTCGACGGCGGAGGTGACCGGGATCGGTGCTGCGATAGTCAGCAAGATCTCGTTGCTCATCCCGCCGCCCGGGCCGGGGTTACAGATCACAACCGGCACCAGCATAGGGCGATTGTACTGCGATTCGGCGAGGCGGACATTGTGGATGCCGTTATCAACAGGTTGCACAAAGCGGGGAAGGGGTAGAGTGGTTCCGTCGGCTCCCCAGAGCACCGAGGGGAACCCTGGGATCTTGTTGAAATCAAAGTTCGGGAAGTACGCATCGGCGCCGCCGACGAATCCGCCGTCGGTGGTGTCGCTCCAGAGGTCGTCGCGCATTTTAATGTAGTAATCACGCCGAGAGATGAAGGTGTCGTTGCCCGCGAACGATTTGGCATCGATCACCGAGATTGGCAGTGTCGCCAGGTCCGGGTCCGCGGCCCAAAGATTCGGGTTGACAGCGTCGAGGCGGGGCCTAGGGAAGGTAATCGCGAGATCGATTGTATCGGAGGTGCCTAGCCCGTTGACTGTGTAGAGCGTGGCAATCCCTGGAAGCAAACGGAAACGGTTGGGAATTTTGGCCAGCAGTGCGTTGTTGGTGACATAGGTCGTGGAGAGTTGTTCGATTCGTCCCCAATGCTCGATCATCACCTTGGTGTTTATGGTCAATCGTTCGCCATAGATCAGGATATTCACCGACCCTGCAGCGGTGATGTTGAATGAGGAGGCATTTGGCGAGGTCTGGTCGTAGATCAGCATGCTCAGTTCTTCACGGCTGGCTGCTTCGACATTGGGGAGGATTTCTTCGGAGCCCATGATGCGGATACATGGAAGTTGAACCGAATCGAATGGGATATCCCAGCCGTCATCGAATACAGGAACCGAGAAATCGACGGCTCCCGGATTGGCACGCCGAGCCCCGCGAGGATTTCGGAGAGGTCCCAGTCGTAGCAGAACAGGCACTCTGGTCCGAAGGAAATGAGGTCAAAGCCGAACCCCGACGCCCCTCCGCTGACCTCGATGGTGTCCCATGTGATGCCCGGGATCAGCCCGATATCTGTTTTGTTGTTGAACTGCCCCGTGCCGAGGAGCGTTGGGATGATCTCGATGAGCCCGTCGTAGCTTGAGTCATTCTTTGCTACGGTGAAGGTCAGACTCTCCGTGATTGGCAGTGTTTGCGAGGGGATGTTTTCTCCGATGAAGTCGTACCGGATCATGGGAACCACGCCGACATCGATGTCTTGGGTGGCGCCGATATCTGCACGCGCACCGAGTTGGAGTGCGGCAGCCTCGCCATAAATCCTGAATGCCCCGCCATCTAAATCCAGTTCTGCTTGTGCGGTCAGCCCGAATGGTTTGAGCAGAGCCTCGGTGATATTCACGCCGAACCGAAAGAACCGATCGTCGGCGCTTGTGCTAAATGAGTTTGTGTTCGGGTCGTAGAGGCCCTGGGCGAACATCTGTGGCGTGCGGAAGTCCGCCGAGAAAATGCCGTCGGGTGATTCGATCGAGAGCCATTCGCCGGGGACCGGTGATCCGGCGGTTGCGAGCATGTCGAGCAGGTTGACGCCGGGGATGTAGTCTTGCGGGATGGTTTCTTGGTCATCGATGAACACGGGGCCCGCGACGACATTGGAGAAGGCGAGAATTTCGAGCGAAGAAAATACGCCGTAGTCCACGCCCGCGGTCAGCCCCGCGTTGAAGGTTGGGGTGAAGCAACTTGTCATTCGGGCGGCGGGGTCCGGGTCCCAATCGACGGCGATGGTGATCGGCGTGCCGGGGAGGACCTTGCTCTGTGGCGGTATCCCGAACTGGATGTCTACGGGCATGTGTACATCGACGGTGCCGCCGTTGAGTTCTGCTTTGACGCCGGTGTTGAGTGTTCCATCGGTGAGGAATGTGAAGTCGCCGCCGAAGTCGCCGATGGGTGGGACAAAGAAGGTGGCATCTACCGAGAAGTTTTCGTTCCAGTTGACCGTGAAGAGCGGCTGCTCGGCGAGCAGGTTGCCCATCCCGGGTGCCCATATGCTCTGGTCCTCGAAGCTGAGCGTGGCGCTGGTTCTTTGGATTGTGGGCACACCAAGAAACGGCTGGGAGTACTTTACGATGGAGAGTTCAGTGGTTCCTGAAGCTTGTCGGTTCCCAACAGCAAAGACATTCCCGCCAGCATCAACCTCGAGCCCCCGCGGACTGATACCGAAAAACCCAGCCGGGACTGGTTCGGTGTCTTCCCAGATTTGTTGCCCATTGGGATCGATTTTACGAACCGAATAGAATGTATCAAATGATGCGGTGTACCGGCGCATCATTGCATAGGTATTCCCAAGCCGATCAACCTGCATATGGGTTATGGTTTCTGACAGAAACGAGGAAACTGGGAGTATCTGGCTTGAGCCGAAGTAAATTCTATTCCAAACATTATTCCCATCCGAATCAAGCTTGCGAAGGAGGCCAACATTGAGGGGAGTCCCAGGATCAGTTCCAACGAGTCCGCCGGAGAAGATGACCGAACCATCTTGCAGTGCAACCGCGTTGGTGTAATGGAGGACTCCGAATGACGAGTCAGCCTCGAATGTCCAGAGGACCACGCCGTGTTCATCGACCCTTGCGCCGTATTCGGAGCCCGCATTTGTTCCTGCGAGAAAGACCCCGCCCTGCGGCGAGGCTTCAAGAGCATCGGCATGAAGATCAAAGCTGATGCTCATGTCCAGTTCCATGCTCCAGTCAACCTCGCCGCTGCCCCCATCGAGCCTGGTCAGGACCGTCCCGCTGTGATCTGCTTGGCCTGTCAATGCATAGAGTCGTCCCGCTCGATCCATCTCGATGAACCCATTGGTCCCGCTCATCTGCGTGGAGGTCGTTTGCTCAAGATCAACGAGGTAGCCCACGGCCCCGCTCTGGGGATCGAGGCGGTAGACGAAGACGCGATCGGGTGTAACTTGGAGACTGGAGTCGAGCCCCATTATCAAGAATGGAATCCCGTCGGGGTCAATCTCGATGTCCAGAAACTCGGGAACCAAGCCGGAGTTTGCACCTGGATTGTCGTACGCCCGTTGCCAGTTGAAGAAGCCGTCGGGGCTTACCCGGACTACAAACGCTTGCTGGGTAGGGATAGTGCTTGTTTTCCCGGCAACATAGATATTCCCATCGAGGTCGAGCTCGAAAGCGGTGGGCCGGTTAAACAGTGCCGTCCCAGTCGCCCAGATGAGCTCGGGAATGTGGTTGGCGGCCACGGCGTATTTCTCGATTATGGTGAGCGCGCCGGCATTTGAAACAACGATCATGTGCCCTTCGAGATCAAACTTGGCACCAAAGAGAATCGTTTGGGGAAGTTGGAAATCCCATTCACGCGTGAACGGGTTGATGCCGCGGTGGTTGGGGCCGGCGCCCTGGTTTTCTATCTCCTCACGCACCTTGTCGGCGAGGTCTTCGGGCACCATGTCGAGGTGGTGTTCAAGTTCTTCGATGCGTTTGTTGAGTTGCTCTTGCGCGGGGTCGGCTTGCTGGGCCAGCGTGGTCGATGCGCCGAATGCAAAGGCAGCGAGCACGGTTGCGGAAATGAATGATTGGAATCTCGGTTGCATAATACATACTCCAGTCGCCATCGATGGATGGGATCGGTTCGTGGTGGGGTGTTGCACGCGGGGTCAGTTTTTCGATGCGGGGGCCTTGTAGTGGATGCCCATGGTTTCGGGCTGCCCGTAGAGGCTCGGCATGAGCAGCCGCCCGCGATCTGGGCCGATCTTTTGGAGTTCGATCGGTGCGCCGCGTTGTTGGACAAAGGCGTCGCTGCGTTTGGAAATGACTTCCCATGATATTTTCTGGAGGGGGACGCCGCCGGCGATGACGAAGGTGTTGCCCTGGATCTCGGTCTCGATGTACAGGTTCGGCGCGGGGGCACCGATGGGGGTCAGCGTGTAGCGGTGGTCCGTGTTGATCGATGAGAAGTAATCGGGGAGCACGATCACGGCACGCCCGCGGTTGTCGAGGAAGACATTGCCGTTGTAGCGGTTCTGCGGCTCGGGCGATTCACTCGAATAGTGCAGCAGGTAGCTGCCCATCGGGTCAAGCGGATGGTCGATCATGAAGCTCTTGGTGCCCGAGGAGCCCAGGCGTCCGTTGGAGAACACACCCCACCCGGCGGTGCTGGCGACCTGCCCGTAGACGCCGAAGGTCGAGCCCGAGGCGGCGGTTGATTCGCCACGGACACCGGTGCCGGCGCCGACGGTGCTTTGTATACCAATGCTCGATGAAACGGCGTTGGTGTCGGTGACCTCGATGCCGTTGCCCGCGGAGTAGCGGACATCGAGGCGTGATGCGGGAGATGTTGTGCCGATACCGACACTCCCGCTGCTGCTGACAACCATTCGAGTCATGTTTGACAGTGTTCTGAAGCTGAGCCCGTCGGCTATATCGGCGTTGTACAAAACTCCGCCGTTGGTTGCAGTTTCACTCGTACCGAACAAGACCCCTGTCGCAACGGGGGCGTTTACACTAATATAAGAACTACCCGAAGATCGTGCAACCACAAGAGGGCGGTGGGGGATGGCTGTACCCATACCGACAAACCCAGTGTCGCCTCTGATCGCCATGCGGGTAATGCCGTCGTTGCTATCCCTGAAGTTCAGATTGTCACTTGATAGTTCGTGATAGATGGTCCAACTCGAAGGGGTCCCGTCGGTTTCAAGACGAATCCCGGCGGATGTGGGGCTCGTCACTCGAAGAGGTTGGGGGTCGTCTCCTCGAACTTCAAGAGCGCCATTCGCCGCCGCTGCTGTACCGATGCCGACATTTCCGGTTGGGCCGACATTGATGCCGCGTGTGTTGAGCGCGTAGGGCACGGCGGACAGCTTCTGTCGGGTGATGATCTCGTAGGACTGTGACCCGTCGGCGGGCCCGGCTTCGATCTCAAGCCAGAGTTGATCGTTGAGTACCCACGGCTGCACGCCCCAGTCGAGTTCGACGGAGAACAACCCATCAACCAAATCTACATTGAAGAGTTGGAGGGTGTCGATCAGGTTCCCGGCGACGGCATCGTCGTAGAGCCGAAAGCGGAAGTCACGCATGCCTGTGACGGGCGTGCCGTTTTGGGCGAGCACGCCCTGGTAGCTGATGGCGGTTTCGGGCGGGAGCGCGAGGGCGTTGCTCGGTGTGAGCGCGATGCCCGCGGCCATGGTCAGGGCGAGTGTACAGAGCTTTGCGGATATCTTCATGGTGTTTTTCCTCTCCAGATCAACGAATTGCGTGAGTTCACCCCCAAGCGATCAGCCCGAGGAGAGAGGGAAAAAACCCCCACACCCAAATAAACGAGAACGGAAGGGGGTAGGGGACATGGGGTATGGATAATTCTTTGTTATCGGAACAAGTATCCGTTCTTAGGCTCTGTAACGAGGGTAAAAGGCGATCGGACGGTGCGTGATTATTAGGTTTCAGGCAGTATTTCGTAGTCTGCATCGATGTTTACGGGAGCGTTGCGGCCCATTGTTCGATCCTCGCCACGCGAACGGCGGCGGGGTCGAGGGCGGATGGGGACTTGCCGGTGATCAACGCTTGGCGTGCGGCGTCGAGTTTCGTGTTCCATTGTTTCACGATGTGCTCGCGTTGGATCGGGCGATCGGATTCGAGGATACGGATCGAGTTGTTTGTGCAGGTGACGAGTCGTTTGTCATCGGGTGTCCAAACCATCGTAAAGATGTAGTTGCGGTCCGCGTCGGGTTTGTAGAGTGGTAGTTTGATGTCGCAGAGTTTCTCGAAGAACTCGGCATCATAGATGATGACCCGCCCGTCTTCGGTTCCAATCGCAAGGCGGGTGCCGTCGTTGGAATAGCAGACACCCCAGGTGACATCGGAAATGCCATCCTTGAGTTCATGGAGAATCTCGGAGGTTTCTTGGTCACGGATGGTGAGGACGAGGTACTCGCCCGTGGCGTAGGTGCTGCCGTTGGGATTGATGGCGACGCCCGTGTCGGCGCGTCCGGTTGCTAAGTTTGGAAGTTGCTCGCCCTTTTCGCCGGGATTTCGGAGTATCACAAGTGCATGGCCTATCCGAAGGGCGGAGCTCTGGAGAATGCGCCCGTCGTCAAAGACGGCTGTGTGGTGATAGAGCCTTTGAGATGTCCCGATGGGAATCAACTTGGCGACGGCGTCGATGACCTCGTTGCGACTGGAGTACTCTATCCATGAGCGAGTGCCGGTATCGAGATCGATGCGTGTGAGGCCTCGTTTTCCTGAATCCGGGTCAAGTTCAGCGTACACAAGTTGTGATCCATCGGGCGAGAAAATCAGAGGCATATCCATGTTGTGATTCAGGTTGCGCCCGTGCTTGAATCGTGCAAGCGGGGAGCCGTTTTCAAGATCCCACAGAATAATATCGCCCTCTGGGGCACTGCTTGCCAATATGGTTCCATCGGGAGAGATCGCGAGTTGGTAGATCCAAGATTCATGCCCGACCAGCGCAGTGATGTCGGGTTGCTGCGGTTCGTCGATGTCGATAATCCAAGGCAGTGTTGCATCAGGCGATTCGGTGCGAATCAATCGCCCATCGGGCGACATGAACGGGACCCGTTGCAAGGCAGATTTGCCGATGGACGCCTCAAAGATACGGCTTCCGGATTGAATGTCAAAGACACGGATCACTTCGTCGGCGTTGTTGGTTGCCGCGACGCGCCGGCCATCGGCTGAAACGACGACTTGCTTCGCTTCGCCGTATTCAGCCCCGATTGTTCGGATATATTCCAGAGATGGAAGAGACATGACCCTGATGCCGTTGGAGGTAGCGGTGAAGAGTTCTTGTTCATTGGCACCGATTCCAAAGTGGGCGTACGCGGGACCAGAACTGACCACTTCCCAGGATCGGGTATCAACGATATAGACCAGATCACGCCAACGCGAGAGCACTAGGTAGGGTCGGTCACGCAGGAACTGCATCTGCACCCATTGCATGCCGGTGGTCACAGAACGCCCCGTATCAAGGTGAAAGACTTCTTCGCCGTTCTGGCGGACGGTGAGGCGATTGTTGCTGTAGAAATGGGATGCAACGAGCGATGTATCATGGTTTAACTGATCTCTTGAGAACTTGGAGTCTGCTGAAGGTAGATGGATGATTTTTTCAAACGCGCCATTTATCGTATTGAGAACACCGAGTTGGTCGTCCTCGGTGCGTAGTGCAAACATATTCTCGGGCGCGTCGGGCCATTGGACTTGGATTTTGGTGCGGATCGGCTTTGGCGTTTGCGTCTTGATTTGGCGTGGTGAATCGGCCAGCAGGTCGTATACGCCGGTGTAGCCCTCTGGTGTGAACTGGAACAGTTCATGGTTGTTGATGAACCGAGATGTTCTGAGAGATTTGGAAACATGCCCTCGGCTGAGGGGGATCTCATCAATGATCCACGGCGCACGCAATGAGAGATGGTTCCATTCCCATCCTCGTTCTTGCTCGTCGATCGAGTTGAGTTGAATAGTCGCGTCCCATGGCTCATCGCGTCCAATGAAAAGTTGCGCAGAGGCAAACAACCCACGCATGGCTTTGACATTGTTGTGTCGGGCTTGTATCTCTCGTTGCTCGGTGAGCACCCGCTGGCGTCTCTCTGCGAGAGCAAAGTAGGACGAGAGAGCAATCCCACCGATGAGCACAACGACTGTCGCAACAGTTCCAGCGACGATCGCCCGGTTGCGTCTTGTAAACTTTGAGGCCCTGTAAAATGATGAAGGTGGTCGGGCCTTGATCGGTTCGTTGGCAAGATAGCGACGGATGTCGTCGGCGAGCTCGCCGGCGTTGGAGTACCGCCGATCGATTACGCGGTCGAGGCACTTGGTGACGATGGTGTCGATGTCCGTATCGATGCCGCGGTCCAATGTTCCAAGCCGGGGAGGTTCTTCCATCTCGATTGATCGGAACGCTGCAGAGAGCGATTTCCCGGTCAACTGCAGCGGGGGGTGCCCGATGAGTAGTTCAAACGCGATCGCGCCGAGTGCGTACACATCGGCAGCCGGTCCGATTGAATCCGGGTTGCCCATGAGTTGCTCGGGTGCCATGTACGCGAGCGTGCCGAGGATCTGCCCCTCGCGAGTCATGGTTGTGGCGGCGAGCGTTGCATCACCAACGAATCGGGCGATACCAAAGTCGAGAATTTTGGGTTGCCCCGAAGCGGTGACGAGGATGTTCTCAGGCTTGAGGTCTCGGTGGACCACGCCGCGATTGTGTGCGTGCGTCATGCCGTCGGCGACCTTGGCGATGAGTTCGAGTTTCTGCTTGCTCGACAAGCCGTGTTCATCAGCAAACGCGTGCAGCGGGCGACCGTCGATGAGTTCCATGACGAAGTACGGGCGGCGCGATTGGCCCATCAATGCCACGCCCGCGTCAAACACCTGCGCGATGCCCGGGTGCTGGAGTTGTCCCTGTATCTGGGCTTCTGCGTGCAGGCGTTTTTCAAGTTTGGGGGCATACCGGATGGAATCAACCACCTTGACAGCAACTCGCCGGCGAGGGGATTGCTGCTCACACTCGTAAACCACACCCATCCCGCCCCGCCCGATCTCACGGATTACCTTGTATGGACCGATGTCCTCGAGCGTTGAGTCAACTGCCGCGTGGTATGCGTGAGGGTTGTCAAGGATCGATTCTTTTAGCCTTCGGGCTTCGGTGATTTCATCGTCGCTGAGCATCCCCGGGATAGTTTTTCGGTCTTGGATCGCGAGCAGTTTGATGACCGCCGACTTGAGTTCTGTATCTCCATCGCACCTCGTGTTGATGGTCTTATCGCGTTCGTCAGGATTGCAATCTTGCAGATCCGAGACGATTTCGTGCATGAGCGTATACTGCTCGGGCGTCATGATGGGTACAACTCGCCGAGGAGCCAGAGCCGCGCTGCTTGCCAATCGCGTTTGACGGTGCGTTCGTTGATGTCGAGCAGATTGGCGATTTCTTGCACGGAGAGCGATCCGAGCAGCCGAAGTTCGGCGACCTTGGCGTGGCGTTCGTTGAGTGTGCTCAGGTGTTCGAGGGCGTCATTGAATGTGACTAGGTCGATCTCATCGCCCACCGCGATGAACTGATTATCAGAGAATGTCAGGCGGAACGCGTTGCCGCCGCGTTTTTCCCGTTTGGCATGTCGAGCGTGATCGGTCAATACCTGTCGCATTGCCTTTGCCGCGAGAGCAAAAAAATGTGTTCGGTTCTCGACATTGTTGATGCTGCCGGAGAGTTTGATCCAGATCTCATTGACCAATGCGGTGGGCTGGAGCGTGTGGACCTTGCCCTGATCGGCGAAGACATTCCCCGCGAGGCTTCGGATCTCGGCGTAGAGTTCATTGAACAAGGCCTCGACTTGGAGTGATCCGGGTGCGGTGCCGGATTGGCGTTTTTTTGGATCGTTAGAGTTGGCCGGTGTTCCCATACATGGAGTATACCATGAATTGCGCCCGCGACGGTGCAAATCGTGCCAGCCTTATCCGTGGTTCCCTTTCACGGAATCACGCAACGCCCTTGGCACGCTCAAAGAACACAATACTGTTTCGAGTCGGGTTTACTCAATCAGGTTGTTGAAGTTCGTGGTAATCAGAGACTTGACCGTTGAGCGTCTTTGCAAAGGTGTCCGCATCAGATTTGGCCTTGAACGATGCAATGTTTGACGCCATCGGTGTGTGAAGTTTATTGGACTTGACGAACCATGCGTCGTCCATGCGTATCCACTCGTTCGTTCCGTGGTCGTGGCTCCACCTATCAACGATCGTGAGATCGGTGTGCTTGGACTCGAAGATCATCTGGCAGTTGAAATCATCAAAGATCAACGGCTCGCTTCCGCGATCGCCTTCGATGATTGTTGCCGTGGTGAACCGTTCGTCCGAAACGATCATCCCGCACTCGGCGCAGATCGAATCCCCGTACCGGACACTTGGCGGCCCATCGTTGGTGTCTGAGCCGCAACCGGGCATTGCAAATACTGCAGCGATGCTTCCCAAGGCGACCATGCGAACAATGCTCATACCGAGCCTCGTTTCGAGAAGAGAAGGAGCGCAATCAGAAGCGGAACAATCGTCCACGCACCAAGCACCAACGCCAATATCCAAGGCAACGCACCGCCAAAGGTTTGCGATGCGTACATGCCGACGGGGCCGAGCACATCGAGTGACGCATTCATGTTGACGATGACGGCCATCTTGAATGCCTGCAATGGGTTCATGACACCGATGGCGAAGACTTCTTGGACACGGAGCTTGAAGAGAATCGTCCCGGCCATGAGACCGAGATCGCTCAAGAAAACAAGGATCAACCACGCGAACAGCCCCAGCCCAGTTGCGACGCCCGATCGTCGGGACATGACCGAGAGCAGCATGCCGACGGAGAGCATCGCGAGTGCGAGCAGGCATGTGAAGAGGACGAGCATGATAAATGCGCTGATGCCCACGCCGCCCACACGCCAGGCGAGCACTCCTGCGCTGAGCCCGAATCCGATGCACAACGAACAGCACAACGCGATTGCCAAGCCAATGTACTTGCCGATCAAGAGTTCGGAGCGTGAGATTGGCTGGGCGAGCAGGTAGAGCAGTGTTCCGCGTTCGCGTTCGCCCGCGATCGATCCCGCGCCGGCGATTAGTGCCATCAATGGTACGACGAGCATGATCAAGTTCAATAGCCCGGCGGTGGTCCGGCTAAAACCCGCGAACCCGTGCGAGCCCGAACCCGCGAGTGACATGAACGACACAGCGACCGCGAGCACCGTAAACGCGACGGTGTACAAAATAAACCATCGGCTCGAAATCGCATCGCGGAACTCTCGACGGGCGAACGCGACAATACTCGATGCGCGTGAAAGATGAGATCCAGACTCGCTCGTTGTTGTGATTTTACTTGTTTCGATAGGGAGTGTGGTCATGTGTGTCTCCCCGGACTTCTTCGAGGATCTCGAAGTCGCGGACCTCGATCTCGGCTTTGGCCAAGATGGATACAGGCTCGGCCTTGCGGTTGCGGGGCACCGAGACACACAGACCGTTGCCGTTGAGGTTGACCGCGTGACCGGCATCTCGCAATACGGTTGCTGCCGATTCTTCGGTGCCCATGCTCAGGTACAAGCGGATGGTCTGGATGCCTGATTCGGTTGGCCAGAGCTCGGCGGGTGTGATGTCCTTGATGAGTTTGCCCTTCTCCATCACCAACACACGACCGGCGAGCGAGAGCACCTCATCGGGGCGATGGGAAGCGAAAAGAAGTGTTTTTCCATCGTCGCGGAGCTGACAAAGGGTGTCAATCACTTCGCCGCGACCGGATGCATCAAGATTCGAAGTTGGCTCGTCGAGGACGATGATCGGCGGGTCGGCGATGAGTGCGATTGCTAATGCGAGCCGTTGTTTCATGCCGCCGG
>JAESUL010000021.1 GCA_016763115.1 Phycisphaerales bacterium
AACGACAAGATGTTCCCGACCTGGACCGATGTGCTCGAGGTGTTCCGTCTTCTTGGATACCGCAAAACGATGCCGAGCGAGCTCGGGCTCAACAACGCCGAGGACTGGCTCGAGCCATCGGACGCGGACGCGAATGTTCGCCCCGACCGTTTGGGCCGAGCGCTTCGGCGACGGCCCCATGGTCGGTAAGTCGGCTGCGGAGTTTGGATCGAATCCGAATAAGACCGAAGCCGAGTTGACCGACGACGCGCTCGAAGCCTTCGAGGCTGCGTTTGGCGAAGACGGCGAGTTCGACGAGGACAACCTCAACGAAGCGGCATGAGCCATACCGAATCTCTATAAAAAAACCACGGGGCATTCTGAATGCACCGTGGTTTTTTCATTGGCTCTGGCTACTTGTTGTAGTAATCGATATTGATCTGTACATACTTGGACCATTCATCGGGAAGGTCTTCGTCTTGGAAGATTGCTTGCACCGGGCATTCGTCTACGCATAGGCCGCAGTCGATGCAGGTGTCTGGGTCGATGAAGAGCATGTCGGAGGTCTCGAAGTCTGGGTCGTCCTTGGTGGGGTGGATGCAGTCCACCGGGCACGAATCCACACACGCGGTGTCTTTGGTCTTGATGCATGGCTCGGCGATGATGTGTGTCATTGTGGACTCCTCGGCTGGTTCGTACCCAAAATACCTGCGGGTGATGGTAGCAGTATTGATTCTCATCGGTGCTTTGACAAGCGGATCTGGAGCGGAGACTGATTCTCAGCACTATTTCTATACGCTCTACGCCTTATTGGGTTCTGCGAGCAGCCGATCGACGCCCCGGACACCGATCCTCGCCGCGATGGAGGCCGCCATGCGTTTGCCGAGCTCGATAAAGACCGCCGCGTCGTTCTCGGCGAAGACCTCGCGGGCAATCGTGGAAAACTCACGCACCCAGCGTACAAAGTGTGCGGGCGTCAGCAATCCGGGCTCGTCGAACTTGTGGGCCTCGATCGGGCGACCGGAATAGGTGCCGGTGCGAAGGACAGCCGACGACCAGAACCGGGTCATCTTTTCGTAGTGCGCATCCCAGTCGGCGACCTTGGTGTTGAAGATCGGGCCGAGCAGATCGTCAGTGCGGGTGCGTTCGTAGAACAGCTCGACCATCTTTCGGATGTTGTCGATGGTGATGGTTGAGTTGGGATTCTGGGCATCGCCATCGTGGGCGATCGGGAGGTGATTTGTGGGTGTTTGCATGGGGAAACTCCAACTGTATTTGTAGGCGCACACGCGTATATTTTCCCCTACGATCGACCTATGACCACCGAGACCACCCCGCTTGTTTCTGACGCCAACAAATCCGATCACCTCGACTGGCTCAGGCAGATCACCGTCATCCCCACCGCTGCGGGGCACGAGCAGCGTGTGATCGCTTGGATCGATCGCTGGCTGGACCAACGGCCTGGATATTCGACCAAGCGTGATGCGCACGGGAATATCGAGATCCGCATAACCGATTGCCCAAAGACCGACCACCCGATCTACTTCACCGCCCACCTCGATCACCCGGCGTTCGTCGTCGAAACCGTCGTTTCCGAAACTGAACTGATCCTCTCCTTCCGCGGCGGCGTAATGAGCGATTACTTCCCCGATGCAAAGATCCGTGTGCACCACAGTGACGATTCGTTTTCAATCTGCACCGTCATCAACGAACACGACCCCGATGGCAACGAATGGTCAGAGACCCACGCCCGCCCGTTCAAGGTTTACCGCGCAACGGGTGACTCGGCACACCAAGCCAAGGTCGGCGACATCGGCACCTGGGATCTGCCCGACGCCGCGATCGTTGATGATGAGTTCGGCGGGATCTTTCATACCAATGCGTGCGATGATCTCGCTGCGCTTTCCGCGGCGTTGGCGGCGATTGACGAACTCCGGATTGCCAAGGAAAACGGGAAAGAGATCGGCGATGTTCGTGTGCTGCTGACCCGGGCCGAGGAGGTCGGGTTTATCGGCGCGATCGGCGCGAGCAAAGACGGATTCATGCCCAAAGGATCACGCATCATCGCGCTGGAAAACTCGCGTGCATTCCCGGATTCACCCATTCATGGCGGGCCGATCGTGCGCGTTGGCGACCGCATCAGTATTTTCTCGCCCGAGCTCACCGGGGCCGTCGCCAAGGTCGCCGAGCGGATCTCAGGCGGCGCATCAACACCCAAGGCCTCGGAAAAAGCGAGCGACATGCCCAAGTGGAAATGGCAACGCAAGCTCATGGCCGGCGGCGCGTGCGAGGCAAGCGTGTACTGCGCCTACGGATACACCTCGACCTGCGTGTGCCTGCCGCTGGGCAACTACCACAACATGGCCAGGCTTACAGATGCACAAGCGGGCACACACGAGGGCACGCCTCGCGTCGGGCGCGAGTTCATCGGCGTCGATGACTATCACGGCATGATCGACCTGCTCATTGGGTGCGGAATGGATCTTCCGGCATCGCCTGGGTTCGTAGAACGGCTTGAAAAACTGTGGGTTGATAAGCGATTTATTGTTGGAGCCGAATCATGAGTATCGCCACGAAATACAGGGTCAAATCGGGCGACAAGGTCGATCTTTCCGATTGGAAAACCGATGATGCCGAGGGCGTCAGCCGCAAAGAGATCGAGGCCAAGACCGAGGAAAACACATTGGCGATCGCCGAGTTGCAGCACAAGTTGTACGCCGAGGATAAACAATCGGTACTGGTTGTCCTGCAGGCGATGGATGCAGCCGGCAAAGATTCAACCATCCGGCGTGTGTTCGGGCGCGTGAATCCCCAAGGCGTGCAGGTGACTTCTTTCAAGCGACCCACCGATGAAGAACTCGCCCACGATTTTCTCTGGCGCATCCACCACCACACGCCCAACCGCGGGTGCATCGGTATCTTCAACCGCTCGCACTATGAAGATGTACTCGTCGTGCGTGTCAACAACATCGCACCCGAATCTATCTGGTCCAAACGCTTTGATCTTATTAACAGTTTCGAGCAAGGGCTTGTTGACGCCGGCACCAAGATCATCAAGGTCTACCTGCACCTGAGCAAGGATCGGCAGCGCGAAAAACTCTCCGATCGACTCACCAACCCCGAAAAGAACTGGAAGTTCGAGCCCGGCGATCTCAAGACCCGTGAAAAATGGGACGAGTACATGCAGGCCTATGGCGACACGATTTCCAAGTGCAATACCGACGATGCGCCCTGGTACATCGTGCCGACGAATCGAAAATGGTACCGCGTGCATGTTGTTTCCGAGATCGTCCGCGCGACACTCGAAGCGATGAACCCACAGTTCCCCGAACCAAAGATTGACCCGCAGATGGCCAACCAACTGCTCGAACAGATCAGTTAGACCGAGTCCCGTCGCCACCATTTACCCTCGCCACCTTGACCA
>JAESUL010000246.1 GCA_016763115.1 Phycisphaerales bacterium
CGATAACCAACAGTTCCACGATCGGCTTCGCCCGCCGCACTATACTGTGATACCAATACTTTGAAGAGGGGCTCACCAATGCTGCGATTCTGTACCTATCTCCTGATCTGTCTCTGCACCTGCGGCCCATCCACGCTTGCGCAGGATACCGCCACAAACGAAGACCCCGATCCAATCCGCGAGATCACCGGCGCAGGTTTCACGATGAACTTTGAGGACATCTTCCGCCCCCATGTTATCGAGACTTCCAACGCCACCATCTATGGGCTTTCCTACTACCGCAAGAACAACTACTTCGGCGAGCTCTTCGTCGCCGACACCTCCATGCCCTACCTCCATCTGATACAAACCATCGCCCCCCTCAGCAGCATCGGGACCGCCGAAGAGCTACTCATAGCCGTGGTCGGTGAAGCCCAGAACAGCATCAAAGCAATGGGTGTCATGACCGAACTCCCCGAACCAACCGAATGCACCCGCATGATCCTCGGGCAAGTTCGCACCGGATCGAAAATCGCAATTACATTCCCCGCTGAAGACGGCGCCGAGCCCGCCACCGGGTTCGTCGAGTGCTACGCCTTCGAGCATTCATCCAAAGGCGTCGGAGTCACGATCAAGTACCAGAATGCAGACCCCGAACGCTCCTTCGTCGGGCCCGCGCTCGCTGAACGGATGCTGGAGAATCTCGAACTCATCTCCATCGAACCCTTCACCCCCTACACCTACATGCTCGGCGGGTACCCCATCGCACTGCCCGTCCAATCGCGGGTGGAGGATATCACCCAGTCCTCCCCAAACGCCGTCGTCGCCCAGGTCTCTTTGGCCAATGCAAAGCTCGTCATCCAGATGGGCCTGGTCCCCGTCGGATACAGCCCCTGGTCCACCATTATCGAGCAGACGGACAAAGCCGAATACGAAATAGACACCCAAATAAAAGAAGGAAATCTCGATCTCCATTGGCGGACGCAAACCTGCATCCCCGCTGGCCCAGATGGGAAAGGCACTGTCAAATCCTATCTCAATATCTTTACCATCAACGACCAAACCCTCAACAACGCCGTCTACGCGCACACTGAAAATCAAGTGGTCATCATCGCCAACTTCACCTCACTGCTGGAGAACTCCGAAGATGTACACAAAGCCGCGATGGCGATGTTCTCCAATGCCAAGTTTGACCTTGGCCCCGAGGACCATGAACAGCACCATCTTCCCGGATACACCCTCAACCACCCCGATGATTATCGAGTCTTTGCCATGCCCAATGCCCTGGACACCGTCCTCGTCACCTTCCCGTACGGCGCTTCGAGCGCCGAAGCCCTTCTCAACGGCGTGACACTCCGCAGCGAGGCGTACTCTCGGCTCAAGTTCTTTGATGCAAGCACGCCAACCGATCTTCAAGCCGAGCACTGGAAACTCTGCCAAGAGGTCCGTGATCGACATATGGCCGACGAAAAAACACCGACCGACTTTGCTGATGATGCCCAAGTCCAAGCCACCACCCTCGCCGACGGCACAAAGGTCCAGTCCATCACCAGCACCTTCGCCCCCGATGTCCCAGAGAACCTACGCAGCATCGTCCCCGAAGAGACGCTGCTCACCGTCACCTCGTACCTCTTGCCCAAAGCAGATGAACAAAGTAGAAAAATACGATGCATCGGCTCGACCATCGCCAACAAGTGGATGCACGCCGATGCTGATTCACTCACCCAAGCCGTACTTGGATGGCTCGAGCCCGCCCAAACACCCGGCACGCTCGACCTCCCCTTCGCCACCATGTCCTTCAACGCATGGGAGGGTTTCGGCTGGCACTCAACGGGCTATAACGGAGCAGATTACAACGTCATTAATGTTGGCACCGTGAAAATGAGTATCACATCAAGAACACCCGATGATGATATTCCCCAACGATCCGCCCAACTCCTCGCCGAACGCTCCATGCGAGAAATCTGGAACTGGAACACCGAGTCCAACGAGAACGATCTCTTCCCCGTGGACACCAACGAACTCACCAAAACAACCTTCGCCGGATACCCGGCCCTGGTGATCACCGCCGACCTGATGCCTCCGCAAGACTCCAGAACCTCCCCCCGCACCCAAGCCCAACGCATCCGGCTATACGGCTTCACCACCGGCGACCAATACACCACCGTCCTGCTCCTCCAAGAAGCACCGTTCGACGACGCGGTCCTCGATGATCTCGTGGCGAGGTTCCAGCCCAAAGAATAACCGTGCCGGGCTCCTATCATTGCTCGTGAATACCCAAGTCCGCATCACCGAAGTCGCCCCACGCGACGGGCTGCAAGCCGAGACCGCGATCGTCGCCACCGATCGCAAAGCCGACCTTGTGCGCGCGCTCAACGCAACCCGTGTCGATGAAATCGAAATATCAAGCTTTGTTTCCCCTAAATGGATTCCCCAACTCGGCGACGCCAAAGAACTCTTCGCACTGATCGCCGCCGAGAAACCCGCGGGCATGATCTACTCCGCACTCGTCCCCAACGAACGCGGCTTGCAGGGCGCACTTGCCGTCAACGCCCACGCCCGCCAAGAGCACGGCATCGAACGGTTGATCGACAAGATTTCCGTGTTCACCGCCGCCTCCGAAGGCTTCTCGCTCAAAAACACCAACGCCACCATCGAAGAAACCCTGCTCCGCTTCGCCCCCGTCATCGAACAAGCCCACCACCAAGGCTTAATGGTCCGCGGGTACATCTCGTGCATCATCCAATGCCCGTTCGATGGCGGCATCAGCCCGATCCAAGTCGGCGATGTCGCTTCCAAACTTCTCGATCTGGGCATCGACGAACTCGACCTCGGCGACACCATCGGCGCAGCGACCCCCGAGACCATCGAGCCCGTCATCATGGAGGTCATCGACCGCCTGCAAGGCGACGCGACCAATCCGTTCGGCGACCCCACCTTGACACTGCACCTCCACGACACCTTCGGGCATGCGTCCGAGTGCGTGAAGATGGCACTCGACCTCGGCGTGCGATCATTCGACAGCGCCGCCGGTGGGCTCGGCGGGTGCCCCTACGCCTCCACCGAAACTTCGCGCGCACCGGGAAACATCTCGACGCTTCAACTCCTCAATACCATCGCCGAGATGGGCTACACCACCAAGGTTGATCTGGACGCAATGGCCGCAGCATCAAAGATTGCATCGGGGCTGCTGCCATGATTGAATCCACGCTACAAGACGACATCGCGGTGATCGCACTGAATCGCCCCGACAAACGAAACGCGATGACGCCAGAGATGCTTGTTGAACTCCAGCGGCGCATCGAATCCCTTGACGATTCAACCAAAGCAATGGTCCTCGTCGGCAACGGAAAAACTTTCTGCGCCGGGTTCGATCTCAAAATGTGTGCCGACGATCCCCAAGGCGGAACCATGCGGGCACTGCTCACCGAACTCTCCAACTCTGTCGCCCTCATGCGATCGCAACCATTCCCCATCGTGCTCGGCGTGCACGGCGCAGCCGTCGCCGGCGGGTGTGCTCTGCTCGGCGGGGCCGACATTGTTGTTGCGGACAAAAGCGCCAAACTCGGATACCCCGTCGTCAAAATCGGTGTCTCCCCCGCTATTTCAGCACCCTACATGCTGGCTTCGATCGCCCCCGGAGCGGTTCGAGCACGATTACTCGATACCGAGTTGATCTCCGCTGCCCGCGCTTATGAAATCGGGCTCGTCCACGAACTTGTTGACACTGCGGATGCAGTAAAAGCACGGTGCATCACCATCGCCCAAGCCCTCGCATCCAAGCCCGGTACCGGCGTCCGTGAAACCAAAGCATGGCTCAACACCATAACCGAACCAATCACCGCAAACGCCCAGACCGGGCTCGAAGTCTCACTCTCGCTCACCGGCACCGATGAAGAACGCCAACGACTGCAGGCCCTCTGGGGCAACTGATGGAGAACCCGATGTCCGATTCTGTCCTCCTCGATATCCAAGGCCCGATCGCCACGCTCAAGATGAACCGCCCCGACGCACGCAACGCGATGTCTATCGAAATCCTCCAAGCCTTCCACAGTGCGCTCGACCAGCTCGCCGATTCAGACGCCCATGTGCTCGTCATCACCGGCGTGGGGCGTGCGTTCTGCGCGGGGATGGACCTCAAGGCCGTGCTCATCGAACTCTCCGGCGATCCAACCCTCGGCGGACAACTCCTCTCGAGCCTCGCCGAACTGACCATCAAACTCCGCGCGTTGCCGATGGTGACACTTGCCTCGATCAACGGCGCCGCCATCGGTGGCGGGTGCGGGTTGTCGTGTGTCTGCGACATCTCCATCACCTACAAAGAAGCCAAACTCGGTTTCCCCGAGGTCGATCTCGGAATCTGCCCCGC
>JAESUL010000247.1 GCA_016763115.1 Phycisphaerales bacterium
CCGGCTTCTCCGCTTCGGCCGGTGCACCAAGCGCGCTTTCTTTGGATATCTCGATCGCCCGATTGATCTGCTCTTGGACCAGATCGTTCATGGAAGTATGGGTGCGTAGGAGGTCCAACTCGGGATCTTGATTGTTGGGATCTTGGTAGATGCCGGTGTTGGAGTACAACGGGGTGGTGGCGATGCCCCGGAGGTTGGATGCGACAATGCCGAAGGGTGTTTGCTCGATCCCTTGCCTGTACACCGAGAGCAGCATCGGCTGCATGCCTTCGGTCGAGATGTAGCTCGCCGAGGAGCGGAGCGTGCCGAGCATCGAGCCGTTCATCTGGTCAAGCGGGAGGGTTGAGAGCGATTGCCCGCGTGGGTCGGTGAGCCTGTTCTCGGTATTTATCGAAAGAGGCTGATTGGGCATGCCGGAGCGAAACCCGGCTTGTTGGTATCCGAAATCACGCGAGACGGCGAGGTTGCCCATCAGATCACGCGGGGGGTGCCCACCGGTGGTGAGTGCGAACTGGTACTGCACCGCTTCGGTGCCTCGGATACCCATCCCGGCGAGCCCGGAATAGAGCGAGTCTCTGCGGAACGAGAAGAGGGTGTCTGAGCCGAGCAGCCCCGAGAACTCGCCGGCGGCCTGGTACCCGAGGTCACCGCGGAAGCTCAGCCCTCCGGGTGCGTTGCCGGTTGCGATCGCGTTGCGGAACTGGAGTTTGGCGGCGAAGCTCGGGCGTTGGGTGTTGAGCCGGCCGCGGGTGCTTGGCGAGGCATCGAGCGCATCGCCGTTGCCCAGCGCATCTTGCCCGGATGCTGAGCCTGCAAACATGCACAGGCCACCAATGAGTGTGCGGGTGATGTAGGCTGATGTGATGCGTGCCATGGGGGGTGCTCCTTTGTCCAGTCAATCATACTCGGCTGACCCACCGTTCTGTTCGCACAAACGGGGTCTTGGGACAGAGATTTCATGGAATTAAACGGTACAAACCCAAAACGGGGACAAGTACCGCGCGCCCATCGAAAAAACACACGATCCGGATTATCGGTCGTGGTCGTGCTGATTGGCAAGGGTTGTTGTTATTGCTCAGAGTTCCCCGAGTTGGGATGGGGCCTGCATGATGTCGCGGACGGTCAGGCACATCGAGTCCGAGGCTTCGGAAACGAGGAGGTACATGAGTCCGTTGGCGGTCCATGCAAAGAGCCTTGAACCGGCCTTGTCGCAGGCTTTGGATCGGACGCGGTAGGTCACGCCCTCTTCCATCGGCATCAGGTTCTCTTGAGGCATGGGCGAGACAAAGAGGCTTACTCGGACCGGTTCACCCGAATCGGTCAAGGCGTCAAATCGGAGGTGCCCCGAGCGGGTGGTCATGGGGACATGGCAATCGCCGCCGCCGTAGAAGACGACGGTGCCCTTGGCCGAGGCCATGTCGGGAACAGCGAGGTCGTTTCCAAAGGCGTCGGAGAAGTAGGCGGCTGCTTCTTCGATGTCGTTGCGGACGAGTTTGGCGGCAGCGGAATCATCGTTGAAGCACCGCTTGTGCTCGTTGAGCACAAAGTCGCCCACACGATCGATATAGTTCGCCTGTTGAATGGTCATGTTGCTTGGGGCTGCACCGGGATTGAAGGTGGCGGCCTGGAATACCAAGACGCCGGCGGTGATGACGAGCACCGCGGCGGCTGCGCTGATGATCGACGAACGCATCCAGAAACTCTTGCTGCGGGTTTGCTTGTTGGATGCCTCGATCCGCTCGGCGTATCCGGCGTCGGAATCAGATTCATCGCTTGGGCAGCCGCACATCGCGGCGATCTTGGAACGCAGGGCATCGGGGCAGCATGGCTGACTCTTCATCACGCGGTCACAACACGAGCGGAGTTCGCGCTCGAATCTGAGTTGCTTGGCGGCGTCGGGGTGGTCGGCGAGGTAGGCTTTGAGCTGGTCGCACTCGTCGCCGACGAGTTCTCCGTCGGCGCAGGCGCGGATCTTGGCGGCCAGAGTCAGTTCATCGAGATTTGGAAAGTCGTGGTTCATTCGTTCGTGCCTGTTGTTCAGTCCTGCGGAGCCTTGTTAGTTGTTCGTCTCGTTTATTCACTCTCGGAAGCGATCACACGCAATCCGAGTTCATCGACCAGTTGTTCATCGGCCATCAGCCGATCTGCGAGCAGCTTGCGTGCCCGGTGTAATCGGCTCATCACGGTGCCGATGGGGACCTCGATGATGTTGGCGATCTCGCGGTATTTCAATCCATCGACCGACCACATCAAAAGTACTTCGCGGTACTCATCTTTGAGTTCCTCGATGGCGAGTTTGAGCTTGCCATCGACATGCTCCCAATCCAGGTCCGATCGGTCCCACACGGGCGGGGGTTCGTCGGGCATGGGTTCGTTGGACGATTCGCCGAAGAACTCTTCGACGGCCATGGGCTGGCGTGCCTGTTTTTTGATCCGGGTGTAGAAGACATTGTGGGTGATGGCGAAGAGCCAAGACCGCATGCCGCCGCTGCCCGATGTCGGATCATCGTCGGCACTTTTATCCACGAATCGCTCGATCGTCTTTGGGCGAAATGCCCGGGCGTAGACCTCCTGGACCAGCTCGTCGGCCTCGTCTGGCTGACGCGCGAGATGAAGCGCCATCCGGTACACAGCGTCCAGATGCTCGAGGGCAAGTTGTTCGAACTTGATACGATCCAACTTATCCTGCCCTCTCGCTTCACATGGACAAACCGTCCAAAGGTGGTGTGTATTCCCTTGCAGGACAAAGCATAGCGCAGAATGAGCGGTTAGTTATTCACAATGGTCCCAGAATCTTGATGGGCTTGTGAGGGACGATATTCCTGCCGTATTTCAGGTCCCAGATCCTGAGAGTGGGCATCCTGCATTGAAGAGGGCGAGGTAGGCGAATATGTCTTGCAGATTGAATATGCCGTCGGCGGTGAAGTCTGCTGTTGGATCTTGGGCAACGAAGAGGTCAAGAAGGGCGTGAACATCGGAGCTATCAAGAACGCCGTCGCCCGTGAAATCTGCGGCACATGAAAGGTCATAGATATAGACGGCACCTGAGGCCGAATCCAGATCATCATCGCCCGGGGCACCAACGATAACAATATCTCCGGAAATTACGATCGAACTCCCAAAGAGATCCAGCTCTTCACCATCACTCGGCAAAAGTTTCCATTTCTCCTCTGTTCGTTGATCAAATACATACGCGGAACCCGAAAACTCGCCATTGTCATCGTCCCACACTGCACCGACAACCAAGCCGTCTCCGAGTACTCCAACTGAACTACCGAACCGACCTTGCGAAATACCATCGCCCGGGATAACTTTCAATAGTTGTTCTCCAGTGATTGAACTAAACAAGTACGCAGATCCTGAATCGAAGGACTCGTCATCATCACGGAACGAGCCAACAGCAACAACGCCCTCCCCGAGTGCAATCGACGAGCCGAAGTTGTCGTTACTCGATATGTCCTTTGGGAACAAACGCAAATACTCGGTGCCTGTAGAAATATGGTACAGAACAACTTCTCCTGCACCGAGATAACCCGAGAAGCCTGATGTTTTTTGCGAGACCGCCACTGTGTCTCCTCGAATCGCAACAATACAGCCAGCGCATCCACCACCACTAGAAGAACCACCGGGAGATAGTTCTGTAACTGTCTGACCTGTCTTTGCATCAAAGAGGAAGACTGTTCCGCTTCCATTGTGGCTCTGCCCCACAACAAGAATGTCACCCTCGATAGCTACCGATATTCCAAAATTGTCTTCGCGAGGAAATGAATCCGGCGTGACAATTTTTCGCAGTTGCACACCAGTTTTTGCATCAAACACATAGACTGCGCCTGCATCCAGAGCAAGGTTGTCGTTCAGGGGTGCGCCAACTACTATAAGCCCATTGTCGATGGCCACCGTTATGCCAAACCAGTCCGATGACTGGCCATCCGATGGAAGCAACTTCATAATCGGTTTATCATTCAATAAATCAAATACATATACGGCTCCAGCATCTAGCCCATTCTGAGCGTCCTTATACGCACCAACAACCAGCGTAGAACCGTCTACCGCAATCACCGCCCGCCCAAACGCGCCCGAACCAACACCATCGATTGGGAGAAGCTTTGATCGTTCGTTGATGACCTGCCCCATCGCCGGCACACTTATACCCGCGATCAGGACCATCGCCGCGAACCACTTGTTCATTTGCTTCAGCATCTTCTCGATCTCCGATGAGTTTGACCCATCCTATCCCATCCTCTACCGCCACACAAGAAGTAAACCCGGCGACCCTGAGCGAACTACAATCACGCGATGCCAAACGAGAACTCCAATCAGATGCCGTACTATGTCACCATGCCGATCTATTATGTCAACGATCGCCCCCATATCGGGCATTGCTACACGACGCTGATCGCCGATGTCGCGGCCCGGGCCCAGCGGCTCGTTGGGCGTGATGTGTTCTTCCTTACCGGGACCGACGAGCACGCCGAGAAGGTGAGCAAAACCGCCGCGGAGAACGACAAGACGCCGATGCAGTGGGCGACGATCAACGCCGAGCGGTTCAAGGCGGCCTTTGCGTTTATGAACTTCTCCAACGATGATTTCGTCCGCACCACCGAGGATCGGCACAAGGACAAAGCCCCGGCCTACATCCAGCAACTGCTCGACTCGGGCGATATCGAACTGGGTGATTACGAAGGGTGGTACGACCCGTCGCAGGAGGAATACCTGACCGAGATGGTCGCCAAGGAGAACGGGTACAACTCGCCCGTCACCGGAAAGCCGCTCGAAAAGCGCGTCGAACAGAACTACTTCTTTCGGCTCGATAAATACGAGGACTGGCTCCGCGAGCAGATCGAATCGGACACGATCCGGGTCTTGCCCAAAGCGCGCAAGAACGAGGTGCTCGGTCGGCTCAAGCAGGGGCTGATGA
>JAESUL010000248.1 GCA_016763115.1 Phycisphaerales bacterium
CCAACATCGATTTCCAGATGGCACGGGATAAGTTATCACATTCACGGCGAGCGGAATGACTTTTACAGGCCATTCTTTTGGTTTATTAAAAATGGCAGAGAGCGGCACCGTTAACCCATGATCTACATCCATTTTGTTAACAATGGTCATGTCGAAATCATCAAGGATCAGGCTCTGCGCAATATGCCACGCAAGTTCAGTATGGTTTTTGACTGTTGGGACAGGACGCGGACCCCATCCTTCATCCGCGGGTTGATATTCTTCACCACAACCGATCGCAAAAGTGGGTATCAAGTCCATATCAAACGCGCTTGCGTGATCATTATAGACCAGTATCACAACATCAGGCATGTTTTCCGGTTTCGATATCCATTCGCGAACCCAGTCATAAGCTGCTAGGATAGGTTTAAAGTAACCATCATCGCCCTTATTTTGATCAATTGCGACACCAATCAATGGAATGTGAGATGTGCCGATGCCAGTAGTTAGACGAGCCATATCAATGTCCTTCCTTTATGGAGCGCTGTCCTTCCGGTGAACGCCCTCCCGCCAACATCATTGCTTTATAATCATCCACACTCATACCTGTCATCGTTGAAACCGCCTGTACGAACGATAATCCATCAGTGGAAAATATTTTGGCAAGATAGTAGATGTTGCCGCCAAGCTTGAGAAGCTCATTATAGTCCCGTGCAAGCACAGCCGTTTTTTGTTCATCCGTCATAGGCCAGCTTGCAATGTAGCCTAGCTGGTCAGACAGCCAAATTTTCCTATTTGCTGGTTTCATTAAACTCATACAAAATTGGTTCAGATGATATCCGAGCCGAGCACGCGCCGTGGTATAAATACGTGTTCCCGGTATATCTTCTAGCTCAGCAAGGTAATCATGAATGTTCTCAGGCATAGTTTCTCCTAGACAGGTAATCCGACATAGTTTTCGGCGATCATTCGCCTACCAGCTTCAGATGTTGTAATATACTCCAACTCAGCTTCCTTCATTTTTTGCTCAAATGGGTCGTCGCTAAATTGATGTGTAAGATTAGTCAGATACCATGAAAAACGCTCAGATTTCCAAACGCGGGAAAGTGCTTTACGCGAGTATTCATCTAAAGCTAAGTCATCGTTTTCGCTGAAATAGACAATAATGGCTTCATGAAGATAATGGATATCACTTGCTGCCAAATTTAATCCTTTAGCCCCTGTTGGCGGCACGACATGAGCTGCATCTCCCGCTAACAGTAAACGCCCAAACCTCATCGGTTCTGCAACAAAGCTCCTTAACGGCGCGATGGATTTTTCAAGACTTTCACCCGTAACGAGGTTGTCTGATAATACGGGAGGTAAGCGTTTTTTCAACTCAGTCCAAAAGGCTTCATCACTCCAGTTCTCTACTTTATCATCAAGACTGCACTGTATATAATAACGGCTCCGGGTTCGAGATCGCATAGAGCATAAAGCAAAGCCCCGTGGCGTACTTGCGTAAACAACTTCATCAGAGACAGGCGGCGTATCGGATAAAAGCCCTAACCAACCAAATGGATAGGTTTTGGAATAGGTCTTAATCGCAGATTTGGGAACGGAAGCACGGCTGGGACCATGATACCCATCACAACCCGCGATAAGCTCGCATTCGATTCTATGAGTTACCCCACCTTGCTCAAATGTGACGTAAGGCTTTGAACGATCATAATCATGCAATTCCACGTTTTCGACCTCATAGACTGTGTTCGCACCAGACCGATCGCGCACCGAACATAAATCCTTAGTGAGTTCAGTTTGGCCGTACGCTGTCACTATTTTTCCGTCCGTAAATTCAGGTAAGTGCACTGAGGTTATCTGGCCTTTGTAGACAAGTTGCAACGCATGGTGGGGAACACCTTCCAAATCTAATCGCTCTGACGCCTTTGCCTTTCGGACAAGGTCCACGGTCGTTTGCTCAAGAATACCGGCTCTGATACGACTCAGCACATAAGCCTGAGAACGGCGTTCCAAAACGATATTATCTACACCCGCCAGATCAAGTAATCGTCCTAGCAAGAGGCCGGCTGGCCCTGCTCCAATTATTACAACTTGCGTTCGTTCCGCCACTGACATGGATCCTCCATTAGGTAAAATGCAAATAGGACTTATAAAAATCAAATTGACATTCGAAGTTAAAAAAGTAATGCCGAATAATCATCCGGCGATTCATTATGTCTCTTCTAAAAACCCATTAAAGAAGAGTGATTTGAAAAATTTTTCTACGTCATATAGGATAATGACACTTTTGGGTTTCAATGGTTATCCAGCGAAGTTCAGTAAAACTATCAATTCCAGCCTTACCACCAAAACGGCCATAGCCAGATGCACCAACACCGCCGAACGGCATTTGCGCTTCATCGTGCACCGTCGCACCATTAATATGACACATGCCAGATTTAATTTGTCGTGCTAACTTAAGCCCTAGTGCTACATCACTTGTGAAAATTGCAGCTGAAAGACCGTATTCGCTATCATTTGCAAGGCGAACTGCGTCGCTTGAATTTTTTGCTCTAATAATTCCAACAATTGGTCCGAAACTTTCGTCGCTATAGATTTTCATGGCATTCGTAACATTGTCGATAACAACTGCTTGCATGATCACATTATCACTTTTTTTCCCAACGAGAAGAGTTCCGCCTTTTTCTAAAGCATCGTCAACCAGTGAATTTACGCGTGAGACCGTTACCTGGTCAAAAACAGCGCCAAGTTGATTTCCCCCCTCACTGGGATCACCCGCCTTAAGAGTTTCAACTTTTTTACGGAGCTTACTCACAAATTTATCCGCAATACCTTCGGTCACAATAATTCGCTCAGTAGACATACAAATCTGACCTGAATTCATAAAAGCTCCAAAAACTGCTGCCTTAACCGCTTCATCAATGTTTGCATCGTCAAGTATAATTAGAGGCGCCTTACCTCCAAGTTCCAACAAGCAGGGCTTCAAATGCTCCGCTGCTCTTTTTGCAATTATCTTTCCAACAGTAGTCGAGCCCGTAAAGTTAATGCGCTTGACCCCAGGATGATCTATTAATGCGCCAACAACCTCTGAGGCACTTTCTGGCGCGTTTGTGACGATGTTAACGACACCCTCTGGAAAACCTGCCTCATGGAAAGCCTCAACAATAAGTTCATGTGTGCGAGGACAAGCCTCAGACGCTTTCAAGATAACTGAGTTACCACAAGCTAGGGCCGTTACTATTGCACGTACACCTAATATTATCGGGGCATTCCACGGCGCTATAGCCAATATCACACCGACAGGTTCCCGGAGTGTCATCGCAAGGCACCCGGGTTTATCAGAGGGAATGACTTCACCCTGAATTTGCGTGGTTAATGAAGCTGCTTCGCGCACCATAGTGGCCGCAAGCTTCAAATTAAATATTGCCCAACCAGGTGTTGCGCCTATTTCGTCAACCATAGCTTTCGTAAATGCCTCTTGCCTAGCCTCTAAAGCTTCGGACGCTTTCATCAGTATAGCTCGTCGAGCATTCGGACCAGCAGCAGCCCATCCCGGAAAACTTGAAGCAGCCTTATCTGCTACAGTTAAAACTTCTGAAACAGTCATTGCGCTTGTTACGCTTGCGACGTCCCCAGTTACAGGATTTAAACGTTTATATTGCATAGTTAAATTACTCCTCAATCAAATTTCATCATGCTTGCAGTAAGCGTTTACTAGCGAGTTGGAAAACCGGAACACAAAAAGCTAAAAACGTCAAAACAAACAAAGAAGCGCTGACGAGCAAAACTCTGTCATAACCGCCCCCGCTAACCACCATGGCAGCAACTGAAGGTCCAATTGCTAACCCCAACATTTGCGCGGCTACCGCGAACTTTATGAGTTCCGCAGAAGAGTCCGCAACCGCAAGTATGCCATATGAAAATGGATGAAAGAAATTATAAGAAAAGTTGAAAACGCAAACAGCCACAATGTATAAAATGAAGTGTTGGGGATTCAACAAAATGACAACTGGAAACATGCAAAGCACGAGGGCAGTTAAAGTCGGAGAAAAGCGTCCAAACCTACCACCGATTATTGCAGCAAATAACGCTCCGCCCGCTCCAATCAGCTGAGATCCTGTAAGGACGAACGCCACATTTTGCTCCGACGCGCCAGTTTGGGCCCCCATCAGGGACAAATAGGTCCAAATGACACCAACGCCCGTAAAAAATATCAATACACCAATAATCAATAGAACCCTACCAAGTCCAGTAACGTTCAATACATCACGCATTTTTGGAGCGCTTGACAGAGATATCGTTTGCGGTAAACGCCCAACCAATGGCATCATAATTAGATACATAAGAGTAAACACCGTCAACATCCCGCCCATTCCGAATGTATTCAGAATCTTGGGCATAACCGATAATATTACAGCACCAAACAACAACACCCACATTACAAGGTATCCGAAGTTTCGGTCCGGATTGGAAGACTTTCCAATGATGATAAATCCAAGAGAAACAAGTACTCCAGACCCTACTCCAACAGCCAAGCGGGCCATTAAAAAAACTTCAAAGCCGTGCAGAAACGATGACACCACATTACCTACGATCATAACACTAAGTGCAGCGCGTAAGATAAAGTGATAACTAATACGTCCCGCCAGAGCAATCATCACAACCGTCGAGAAGGCGATTCCCCACATTTCCGTGGCCGCAATCACACCCGCCTGTTGTTCACTAAAGCCTAAGTGAGTAACAAACGCTTGGACGAGTCCCGGTTGTACAATGAACACCGCAGGGCCTACTACACTCATATAAAGAGCGGCACTGACAAATGAATCCTTTTGGGTTATTACTCTTTCCATATAAATTTATTAACTGCCTTTTCTCGAAAGTTTGATTTTTATGCTGTCTGAAGCATGCGGTTTAAATAAGTTGAGAACTCATCGAGGCACTTTTCAATTTGCTCAAAAAGAAAATCTATTTGTTCCATTTTTATGACAAGCGGAGGGGCGATTACGACTGTCGAACCAATTGGTCTAACAATGATTCCATGCTCAAACCCCAGCGTACGGAAATGCTCACATACATATTCAGCATTGGGAATAGCTAAGAGGTCGGCACGGTTTTGAACAAGCTCAAATGCTCCCATCAACCCGCAACTGCGAACCTCTCCGACTCTGTCATGCGATTTAATAGCTTGGAGTTTTTTTGCGAAGTAAGGAGCCAATTCCGTCTTAACATTATCAATAACTCCATCACTGAGAATGCGAATATTCTCTAAAGCAACAGCACATGCAACTGGATGACCTGAATAGGTGAACCCATGATGAAACTCCCCGCCCTTATCAATGAGTGTCTTTGCAATACTTTCATTAACCATGACGGCAGACAAAGGCATGTATCCAGATGTTATTCCCTTGGCCAAGCACATCAAATCCGGAGAAACTGATCCAAATGCATCACAGGCAAACCAATGCCCCGTACGACCAAACCCCGTAATTACTTCATCAACAACCAAG
>JAESUL010000249.1 GCA_016763115.1 Phycisphaerales bacterium
AGCCTCGTCGTTGGTCGCAGATCGTTGTAGACCGTGAACGAGGAACTGATCCAATCCGCCGCGTGATAGATCATCGCCCGAAACGGCGCCGCCTCGCCTCGGGTTCCCTTTGTACCCCACCCGGGCAGCGCGTCTTGGACAAACCCGGCGCTCTCACCGATGAAAAACAAACTCCCCGAGACCAGGCACGCCACCGGGAAACTCGAGAAGGTCGCGGCACAGATAGAGAGCATCGCGAGCAACGCGAGCTTCACCCAAAGAACCCCGATCACGCGGAAATAGTTGCCCCGGAAAGTGCCCACGACATACGAGACCTCGAGCCCATCGTTGGGAAAGGTCACCGTGTTGGGGTTGAGCCTCTGGCGGATGCGCCCGTCGGGCAGCACCTCGGCGGACCCGTTGATAATCGAGATCCGAAGCTCGCCACGATCGTTGATAAAACTCGGCGAGATCGACTCGGTATGCGAAAACCCGAGCCCGGTCCGCTCATTGACGATCGTGGACCCGTCCTCCATGATGAAGGTCAACGCATAAAACATGTCCGGGCGGTTGCCCTCTGCATCAATCTTGTACCGCAGCGTGATCGGCACCCCGCTGTCGCGCGCATCGCCAAGCCCGTAGAACACAAAGTTCTCGTACCCCTCTTCACGCGGATCAATCGACAAATACTCGGCGATCGCATCGGTGAACAGTCTTCGGCGCATGCCCTGGCGGACCCACGGCGCGGGGTTGTATTCATCGCCCTGGAGCCGACGCTGCAACTCGATCTCGTTGGCCAACTCGTTGTCGAACCGTTCGTCGTTTGGACCGAACGGGATCATCGGCAGCACCGATTTTCTCGCAGCAAGCACCTGTGTTTCGAGCATCAACCGGTCCGGCGAGATCCCCAGTTCGTCGGCCGTCACATACGGCGAGGTCTCGCCGTGCGCGGTCTGCTGGCTGAGGTATTGTGTGAACAAAAACCCACCCGTCGCCGACACCCCGAGCAGCACCGCACCGAGCGACACCACCCCGAGCCACTTGCCCAGCACATACTGCCACGCCCGCACGGGTTTGGTCATCGTTTGCCAAATGATCTTGTCACGCTGCTCAAAGGCAACCGTCGCCGCCCCGAAGAACACCACCAGCAACGCGATCAACCAGAACGAGATCCCCGTCGAATACCGCAGGAACGATTGCACCCGGTACCGCAGCGATTGCGATTCATCCATCATCATCGGCAGCGTCGCCATCAACAAAACCAGCATGATGATGAACAGCAATGATATCTTCATCCGCAAGGCCTCAGCGAGCACATTGCGGGCAATGGCGAACACCGGATGCGAGAACGAAAACAGCATCCGCAATCCCTGCATCAACGCCGCGAAGCTCATCACCAACGGCACCGACCCGAGCAGCACCTTGCCGATCAGGGAAACCCAATCGTTTCCCCAAACGATCAGAGGCAGACTCACCACCGCGGCAAACAGCGTCAATCCAAGGTAGCTCAGCGAGAGCCCCATCCAGATCACAACCAGCGCAAGCCCGCCGCCTATCGCAATGAGAACCGCAACATCAATGGGCGACTGCGAAGCGGTCAGCACGCCGTTGAGCTGGTTGGCGATCGAGACCGCCGGGTTGGTGATCTCATTGCCGTCCATGTCCATCACGGTCGCGGGCATGTTCTCGGGGAGTTCGACGGCCGTCTTGTACGAAGAGGTCGCGGCGACCACATACGCCCCGATCGATGCCGTCGCCAGCAGCACAACCACAACCGATGCGATGATCTTGAACTTTCGACCGCGTTGCAACCGGTCACAGGATGCCAAGAATGTTCCGAGCTTCACCGGTCAGACTCCTTGCCCGACTCTTCTTCATCATCCTCGTCGTCAACCAGCGAACCAATCACGCCGAGATCGACATCCTCGTCGGGTGCGCCCGCAGCGGATTTCTCTGATTCGGTCGGCTCATCAATCGGTGTCAAATCTGGTTCATCAACATTGAGCAGCGATTCAAGCACCCCGCCGTCGCCGTTGCCCGAGTGATCGCCGGCCTCGTCACCAATCGGCGATTCCGCGTCCGTCATCTCTTGTACATCATCGCCTAGCGAATCGCCTGCGATCAGGCTCGAAATCAACGCTGCCCCCTGGGCAACCGGTGCTGCCTCGCCCTTGAGGAACGCCGCCGTGGACCCGCCCTCGGTCGCTCCGGATGTGTGGGTCTGCTCTTCGCGTGCCTTCTCGACAATGCCCAAGAAGAGTTCTTCGAGTTTCTGGCGCGGCGCGCTCACCGAGCGGATTGACTTTTCCCCGCCTGAACGCCCGCGGATCAGCGCGTCGATCTCGGCGATGGTTTCATCATCAAGCTCATCGGTCTCGATGCTTGTCCGATCTCCCGAGGTGAGCAGTTCATCGCAGGACCCCTCGCCGTGGATGCGTCCGCCGTAGAGGATCACCATGCGGTCAACGACATCCTCGACATCGGTCAGCAGGTGGCTCGAAAGGATCACGGTCTTGCCCCGCCGACCGAGTTCGAGGATCAGGTCCTTGACCTGGCGCGTCCCGATCGGATCAAGCCCGGTGGTCGGCTCGTCGAGAATCAGCAGCTCGGGGTCATTGATAAGGGCCTGGGCGATCCCGATCCGCCGCTGCATCCCCTTGGAATACTCGCGCACCGGGCGGAACTGGGCGTGTCAATCCCACCATCTCGAGCAGTTCATCAATGCGCCGCGTGCGTGTCTTGGAATCAATGCCGAACAGCTTGGCGTAATATTCCAGTGTCTCGCGCGCGTTGAGGAACGGGTAGAGGTAGCTCTCTTCGGGGAGGTACCCGATGCGTGCTTTGGTCGCGACATCGTTGGGCGATTTGCCGAACACCATCACCCGCCCGTTGGTGGGTTTGAGCAATCCGAGGATCAGCTTGATCGTCGTGCTCTTGCCCGACCCGTTGGGCCCAAGCAGCCCGAACACCTCGCCCTGGCGGATCACCAGGTCAAGCCGATCGACCGCGCGGGCGCGATCACGCATCCAGAAATCCTTGAACACCTTGGACAACTGGTGGCACGCGACCACGGGCGTGCGCGTGTCGGTCGTGTCCATCGAGATCGGCTTTGCAGAAGTCTGGCTCATTGCTCGGGGTCCTCGATCCCTCGCCTAGACGATCGCAGATCACGCTCGAACTGCTCCATCCGGGTTTCGTACGATTCTTGCGAAAGCCTCTGCTTGGCCAACCGTTCCATCTCTTTCTGGATCTCCGGGTCGTTGTTGATGAGCATCTCGGCGCTCACCCCGGTGGGCAGCATGATCGTGGATACAAAGTCCTTGTTCATGAATGCCGTCAACGCTGCGGACCAATCGCGGGCGATCATCAGCTCCGGGTTCGCATTGTACTGCTGCTGCTTGGCCTCGAAAAGTTGATACTCTGCGATCGCCTGGCTCACCTAGGCCGATGCGATTGCATTGGCGCGGTTGATCATCTCGCTGACCTCGCCCGATGCCTGCCACTGAACCATCTCGCCATCGATCTCGACCTCATCGCCCACGAGAAGCCGATCGATAATCGCCAGCACCACCTCAGCGCCCTCGGTGTCACCGATCTCGGTGAACCGCTCAAACTCGTTGATCTGCGAGATCAGCGTCCTCGATGCGGTCCCCGCGGTCTCGTTGAGCACCTGGTCACGCTCGAGCATCGCTTCTTCGAGGTTCTTGCCAGCGTTCTGGGCCGCGGATTGAACACTCGAGAACTGTTCGATCAACGAAATCGGCGGGCTCTTGCGCGCAAGCA
>JAESUL010000250.1 GCA_016763115.1 Phycisphaerales bacterium
CGGGGTGCTGGGGGTGCGGGGGGTGCCGCTTTGCGCACACGAATAACCGGGGCGGGCTTGCGCCGCTTGGTTCTTTTCGTGAGCAGGTCCCAGAGTGTCAGCACATCACGCCCCTGATTTTCCGACGAATATCTCGCCCGATTCTATTTTTCGCCCGTTGGCGTAGGAGTTCCATTCCATCGACCGCTTGCCCGGGGGCTGGACATCGAGCAGTTGGATCACGGTCCCGTGCCCACACGCAACCAAACCCTCAACAGCATCAATGATTGTCCCGGTTGGTTGTTGGGATTCTGCTTGATAGGGTTGCGAGCGGTTGATTTTGAGTACCTCGTCGCGGTGCTGAACCGAAACGCCCGGCCAGGGGCTCAAGCCGTTGATCTTTGCGCTGACCATTCGGGCTTCGTCGTTGAATTCAATCCACCCATCGGACTTGGCCATCTTGCTGGCGGTGGTGACGAGCGATTCATCTTGCTCTTGGTAGTTCACCCGGTCATTTGCAAAGTCATCAAGAACGGATTGGACCAATGCCGGGCCGTCGGATGCGAGCAGGTCGTGCAGCGTGCCCACGGTTTGGTTGGGCTCGATGGTGCGTTTGGATTGCCCGAGGACGAACCCGGCGTCCATGGATTTGGCGATGGTGATGACCGAGTTGCCCGTGACTTTGTCGCCGGCGACCATCGCCGCGTTGATCGGGGCGGCCCCACGCCACCGTGGAAGCAAACTCGCGTGCAGGTTGATCGCGAATCGGTCATCGAGGAGTTTGGTGCCCAGGTACTGCCCGTAGGCGATGACGACCCATGCGTCGGTGTTCCAGTTGCGGATGATCTCGCGGGGTTCGTCGGCGTTGATTTTTTTGGGTTTGAGCACCGGGACACCGGGCAGGTGCTCGTCGGCCCATGCGCCGATCGGGGTCGCGGTGAGCACTTTTTTTCGCCCGGCTTTGCGGTCGGGCTGGGTGACGATGCCGGTGATGGTGTGCTTGCGGGCGAGGTGATCGAGGGTGGGGATGCCAAACGCGCCCGAGCCAAGGAAAACAATCTTCATATTGATTCTCCTGCGGCGTTCAGCGTTTGCGTGATTTTTCGAGTGATTTGATTTTGGCTCGGTTTTTGAGTCTGGAGATCTGCGTCATTTTGTCCAGGATCATCACGCCGTCGAGGTGGTCGATTTCGTGCTGCCAGCACCGCGCGAGCAGCCCGGTGGCGGCGAACTCTTTGACCGATCCGTCCATCAGGGTTGCGCGCATGATGATTGAGGTTGGTCGTCGGACATCGCCTCGGATTCCGGGCAGCGAGAGGCATCCTTCTTCGTAGGGTTCGAGGTCCTTGGAGTATTCGATGATTTCGGGGTTGAGGAATGCTTGGGGTGCGTCGCATGACGATGGGGCGAGCCCTTCTTCTTGTGGTTCGTCGTCCTCGTGGTGGGGGACATGGGCGACGAAGAGACGCCACGAGAGCCCGACCTGCGGTGCGGCAAGTCCGATACCCTCAGCCATCTGCATGAGTTCAACCATGCGCTCGGCGACCGTGCGGACCTCGTCGGTTAGTTCGGTCTGTGGGGCTTTGGCGCGGAGGATCTCTGTTGGGTAGAGTTCAATGAGGAGTTTGGATGGATCTGCAATCATCATTTGATCGTATGCTGGGTGTTGACGCTCAGGGGACTTGACGCACAATCGGTGTTCGGGCCGTCTACACTGATGGACGACCCGACCATACCGGGAACCTGCGACAGGAGGGCGACAGACCCGTGGCTTTGTTTGGAAAAAAGAAAAACTCGGACGACTCTCAGGATACACCGGCCGACGAGATCGCAACCCCGTCTCCTTTCAGCCCCAAGAAGGCCAAGGCGTTCTTTGACCACGCCGAGACGGCCCACGATTCGGGCAACTATGAATACGCGATCCAGATGTGGCTCAGCGGGCTCAAACGCGATCCATCGGATATGGATGCGCTCAAACGCTTCCTTCGCTCTGCCGAGATTTTCACGCTCGAGAACCCCAAGAAGGGCGTGAGCAAAGAGGTCAAGAGTGTAGCCGGTGCCAAGGGTGATCTGGGCAAGTTTATCGGCTCGTTGCTCGATTTCGGGCTCAGGCCCATCGACACCTCCAACGCGATCAAGCTCACGGCTTCCACCGCCAAACTCGGGCTCAAAGAGCAGACCCAACTGGTCGGTGAGCACGCCCTCAAACTCGCTCAGCAGGACAAGAAGCCCAAGAAAGACATGTTCGTCAAGCTGCTCGATTCGTTCGAAGCCGCCGAGGCGTTCAAGCTCGCAGCGGTCGCCGGCGAGGCGGCGTGCCAGATGGATCGCACCGATGGCGAGTTGGTTGTCCGCGTCCGCAACATGCTCGCCCAATCGACCATGTCGGCGGGCGGGTACGACAACGACGAGGCGGGCGGGTTCGAGAAGAACATCCGCAATGTGGACAAGCAGCTCGAGCTTTCGCAGGAAGATTCGGCGTCCAAAACCGAATCGACCAAAGACCAGATCATCGAGCGAAGCTCGGAAGAATACAAAGAGCGCCCCGATGACCTTGCGATCTTGACCAAGTACGCCAAGGCATTGGTCGAGCGGGGCAAGAGCGCGGACCAACGCAATGCGATGATGCTGTACAACAAGGCCTATAAAACGACCCAGCAGCCCCGGTATCGGATGCTCGCCGGGGAGGTTCAGCTTTCTATGAGCCGCAGGCGTCTAGACAAGCTGGGCAGGATGATCCAAGCGGAGCCATCCAACACCGAGCACAAAGAGAAACTGATCGAGTTCGAGAAAGCCCACCACAAACTCGAGATGACCGAGCTCGAGTTCCGGGTGGATAGCTATCCAACAGATCTGGGATTGAAGTTCAAGCTCGGGCAGCGATTCTTCCTTGACGGGCTCTATAAAGAATCCATCGAGCAGTTCCAGTTGGCCCAGAGCGAGCCGAAGATCAAGCGTCAGGTGCTCAGCAAGATGGCGCAGGCATTTGTCAAGCTCGGCGGGTGGGAAGACGCTGCGATCCAGACCTTCGAGCAGGCGCTCGATGGGTTGAACGATCAGAACTCTGATCTGGGTATGGAACTGCGGTACGGGCTGATGGATGCGTTGCAGATCAAGGCCGCCAAGGACCGTGAGATCGAGCCCGCAGTGAAAGCCGACAAGTTGGCAGCGGGGATTGCGATCCAGAGTTTCAGCTACCGCGATGTCGCCGAGCGACGCAACCAGATCAAGGCGTTGATTTCCGAACTGAAAGGCTGAGCATGGCTCGGGCAACCAAAGCAGTCGCGATCATTCCCGCGCGGATGGGCTCGACGCGGTTCCCGGGCAAGGCATTGGCAGGCCACACGGGCAAACCCATGGTCGTGCATGTCTGCGAGCAGGCAAGCAAAGCCAAATCGGTCTATCGGGTAGTCGTCGCGACAGATTCGCAAGAGATCATCGACGTGGTGGTGGCCCACGGGTTCGAGGCGGTGATGACCTC
>JAESUL010000251.1 GCA_016763115.1 Phycisphaerales bacterium
GGGTTTGGTTCGCTGGGCGAGTTGCTCGCGGTGACTATCGAGCCCGGCGTGCTTGGTGGCGGGATCACCCCGCATCATCTGACTGCGGGATACTACGGGCATGACACCAAGGAACTCGGCGCCCGAGGCGTGGATACCGATGGAGATTTGACCGTCGATGATTTTTCCTCGATGGATCTTCAGGTGTTTGGCACCAAGACATCGCCTCAGCAAGGCGAGGTGGTCGATGACTACGCCGAGCGTTTGGCGGTTGCCAACTCGATACTCAATACCATCAGTGTGCGGAGTGATTACTTCGCGGTCTGGTTTGTGATCCAGGGGTTCCGCGAGAGTGATGTCGCTAATCTCGGCGAGCACGACCCGTTGGTGCCTTCGTTTAAGAAGCGGTACATCATGGTGGTGGATCGCTCGAATGTGACCAAGGAGGGGCAGCAGCCCGAGATTGTGCTGCTTCGTGAGGTTCCGCTCTGATCAAGGTTTCTTGGGCCCCATTGGGTGCCTAGAGTTGCCCCGCAGCAGGGTGTAGCTCAGCTTGGTAGAGCGTCTGGTTTGGGACCAGAAGGTCGCAGGTTCAAGTCCTGTCTCCCTGATTCAAGCCCCGGAGTTTTCTCCGGGGTTTTTCAATGCAGGAATCAGATTTCTATCCACGATTTCTTGATCCAACGCCCTGCATCCGCGCCCGCAACCGGATAAGGTGGACCCGTGACGACCACCCCAGATCAACCCGATTCAGTGCCCGCGGTGATGGCCGAGGTGCCCAAGCGGACCAATCGATTGCGTGGGTCCAAATCCGGGATGCTCGGCATCGGGTTTCTCTTTTTGATGTTCGCTTTGTGTATCGGGACCCTGCCTTGGACATTGGGCAGTGCTCCGGGGACGGATGTCCCGCGGTATGACGCGGGTGATCCCAAATCCGGGCGTCTGCCTCCTTCGTGGTGGCCCTACGACGAGCAGGATATCGAGCGATCGAATGCAGCGGTCGGCGCGGAGGTCTATGAACTGATTGCCGACGAGCATGGCATTGGTGTGCAAGAGGTTCGTGACGCGACGACCGGCTCGGTTGCCAAAGCGGTATCGGTGAACTGGCCACGGTATTTTTTGGGCTCGGATTTACTTGGTCGATCGCTTGGTGTGCGTTTGCTCGCCGGCGGGGGGGTCTCGCTCGGGATCGGGATCGCGGCGGCGATGATTAGCGTGGGGATCGGGACGATCTACGGCGCGATCGCAGCGTACATGGGCGGCGCGGTGGATTCGGCCATGATGCGGGTGGTCGATGTGCTGTATGGGTTGCCGTATATTTTGCTCGTGGTGCTGCTCGCGGTCGCGAGCAATGCCAAGGTCGATGAGTATATTTCTCGATCGAAAGTAAAAGAAAACTGGATACAGAAACAGACGGTGCAGATGCTTGAACTGGCTGATGGTGATAATGTTTCAAGGCGTGATGCCCGCGAGTACCTTGCCAAAAACGAGGACTACCGCGAGGGGCTGTTCATCCAGGCAACCACGAGGTACCCATCGCGTGAGATTTCCAAGCCCATGCGCACATTTCTCGATGTTGCAATACTTCTCGTTGCGATCGGGGGGGTGAGTTGGTTGACGATGGCGCGGGTGATCCGTGGGCAGGTGCTGAGCCTGAAGAATCAGCAGTTTGTCGAGGCGGCCCGCGCGGTCGGCGCGTCGGGGAGGCGGGTGTTTGTTCGGCACCTGCTGCCAAACCTGATCGGGCCAATTGTCGTGTACGCGACGCTGGCGGTGCCTCAGGCGATCCTTCAGGAGAGTTTTCTGAGTTTTCTTGGGATTGGTGTCAAACCCCCATTGCCCAGTTGGGGCAACCTTGCAGCAGAGGGGCTCAGCGAGCTAAACACTTACCGCAGCCACTGGTGGCTGCTGTTTTTCCCGTGCCTGTTGCTCGGGATGACCCTGCTGGCGATGAACTTTGTTGGAGAAGGGTTGCGTGAAGCATTCGATCCCAAGCGTTCGCGCTGATATTGTTCCGGACTGACCGATCTCGGGCAACGGTGCCCGAGTCATGGACCCATGCGTGAGATTTATGCAGAACAAGTTTGGCCTCAAAGATTTCGTGGTTGTCGTGCTCATTGTCATCGTGGGCGTGCTCAGCGTGCTCGCGATGATGCAGGATGATCGAAGGTGGGAACAGAGCCAGAAGATCGAAGCCAAGATCGGTTCGCTCGAACAGCAACTTGCCCGGCTTGAAACCAAGATCGACGAGGGGGTCTCCGTTTCGGGTATCCTGCCCGGAGGCATGATCCAAGGGACAGGCGGCGTTGCCAATCATGGTTCAACTCAGGTTGCGGTCGATGATCTGATGTCCATCCCGCTGACGGTGCATCGGTTCCCCAAGCCAAGCTTTGCGAGTGATCCTCGCAACAACGAGGACTACAAGGTCGGCGGTTCTTTCACCGAGATCTTTGAGGCCCAGCCCGCCAAGGTGACCCCGGTTCTTGGCGAAGATACCTATGGGCGGCGTGTACAGGACCTCGTCTGTGAATCCCTTGGTGATTTCAATCCGGCGACGCTCGAGTTCGAGGGCTTGCTCGCGGAGTCATGGATCTATGACCCCAATGGCATGTGGCTGCGCGTCAAACTCCGTGACAATATCCGTTTCTCCGACGGGGTTGACATTACTTCCGAGGATGTCCGCTGGTCCTTCCATGACTACATCAACAACCCAGAACTCGAGACCGAATCGGTTCGTTCAATTATGACCAATCTGGATCGGATCGAGGTGCTCAGTGACCGAGTCTTTGAGATCCACTTCGTCGAACCCGACGCATTCAACCTGCAGATGGCGTTGGGATTCTATATTCTTCCCAAGCACTTCTATTCCCAGTTCTCACCCAAGCAGATCAACCAGGCAACCGGGCTGACGATGGGATCGGGGCCGTACAAGTTTGCTCAGCTTGATCCTGACGATCAATGGTCGCCCGGGAAGGCGGTGGTTCTGGTTCGCAACGAGCAGTACTGGGGATCCAAGCCCGCGATCGCCGAGCGTCGGTTTTATACGATCAATGACGAGACCGCTCGGTTGACCGCCTTTAAGAACGGCGAAGGCGACATGGTTTTGCCGAGTTCGTCACAGTATGTCGAGATGGTGAGCGATCCAGAATGGGAAGAGAAGGCCTATTCGCTCAAATGGTTGAATATGCGATCGGGGTATTCATTCGTAGCGTGGCAGTGTGGGCCGCGCGGTGGCGATGGCAAACTCACACCCTTCCACGACAAGCGTGTCCGTCAGGCGATGACATTGAATCTGGACCGTGAGTTGA
>JAESUL010000252.1 GCA_016763115.1 Phycisphaerales bacterium
TCGTTTAGCCTTTCGTCCCAGAGCGGCGAGTGGAACGCGCCTGAATGGATGAGTTGTTCGATTGCTGCGATGTCCGGCGATGGTGAACGGTCTTGGGTGAGGGGGGGCACCACGGAACGAATAACGGTGACCGCGTTTTCGACGGCAACACCGGAACGGTGGGGGCGGTGGGCCTCGATACCCTCGGCGGAACACAGCAGTTCGGTGGCGATGACCGAACGAGCGAGTTTGACGGCGCGTGCGAGTTTGGCGGCTGAACGCGGGCCGAAGGAGTTGTAATCTTCCATGCCGGCGCAGGTCGAGATGTTGGCAACACTTGCGGGGTTGGCGAGCCCGATCAGTTCGTTGCACATCGCGGCGGCGGCGTACTGAACGATCATGAATCCGGACATGACACCGGGCTTGGGGCTCATGAATGGAGTGAGGTTGGCTTGTTCATCGAAGGCCGAGAGCATGTGGTAGAGCCGACGCTCAGCGATTCCTGCAAGGTGTGAAACGGAGATGGCGAGCATGTCCATGGGCAGGGCGACGGGCATGCCGTGGAAGCAGCCGGCGGAAACAATATCGGGGGTGTCCGAGCCATCAACACCAAATATAAGCGGGTTATCCGTGACCGCATTGAGCTCGTCGTGAACCCGCGCGACGCAAGAATCGACCGCATCGATCACGGAACCAAGCACCAAAGGCGAACACCGGAAGGAGTAGGGGTCCTGGACACGCGGGTCATCGACGGCGTGGGATTCAACAATCGAAGAATCACCCAAGAGTGTTCGCAAGGTCCGGGCGACGCGCGTTGCGCCGGGTTGGTTGCGGACTTTATAAATCCGGGGATCGAGGTACCCGTGAGAAGCTCGGGCGGCGTCGATCGTCATGGCATTGGCGATGATGGCGGCGTGGAGTGTTCGGGTGAGGTCCTGGGTGATGAGGGCGAATCGCCCGGTCATCAGGTGGGTGCCGTTGATGAGGGCGAGCCCCTCTTTGGCTTCAAGTGTAATGGGTTTGATGCCGGCTTTGCTCAACGCTTCTGCGCCCGAGATGGTCGAGCCATTGTACTGGGCTTGTCCTTCGCCCATGAGTACCAGAGCCACATGAGCAAGCGGGGCGAGGTCGCCCGATGCGCCGACCGAGCCGGACTCGGGCACGATCGGAGTGATGTTGTTGTTGAGGAGTTGAAGGATCTGCTCGACGGTTTCGAGACGAACGCCCGAGTACCCTCGGCTCAATGACGCGGCCAAAATAAACATCATCGCGCGGACGACATCGGTATCGAGGGGATCACCAACTCCCGCAGCGTGGGAACGAATAAGGTTGCGTTGGAGGTCTTCGAGTTCATCGCGGGCGATCTGGGTTTGGGAAAGCGATCCAAACCCGGTGTTGATGCCGTAGTGGGCGAGCCCGTCGCCGAGAATGGATTCCAGGCGTGCTCGGCTTGTGGTGATGCGGGATTGCCCCTCGGCGGAGAGCGCCACGGTGCATTTGGTGCGGGCGACGGCTTCAACCAGTTGAGGGGTCAGGGCGATGGTCGGGCAGAGGGTGATCTCGTTCATAGTCAATAGTGACTCGCAATCTGGTGTAGTCCACCGCAGCGGGTGAATAGGATGGATGATGACCACTCAATACACCAAAGAAGTCGTCCAGTGCAGTTCACGGGTGCTGATGATCCGTCCGACCGGCTTTGGGCGTGATGATGAGGCTGCCCAGACGAATACCTTTATGGTCGAATCTGGGGATGACGCTGCGACGGTCGCCCAAATGGCCCAGCAGGAGTTTGATTCGGTGGTGGAGGCTTTGCGTGACAGCGGGGTTGATGTGTTGGTGTTCGAGGATGATTTGGGATTACCCGATTCAATTTTTCCCAATAACTGGGTGTCGTTTCATCAACCGGTCAAGGGGTCTGCGGTCCTGATTACCTACCCGATGTGTGCCCAAGCACGCCGGCGTGAACGCCGAGACGAGATTCTTGATGCGATCGCGGGGCATCTGGGCATTCAGCCCGACCATCTGGATCTGGGCGTGATGGAAGAAAACGGGCAGTACCTCGAAGGCACCGGGTCGATGGTGCTCGATCGGATCAACGCGGTGGCGTATGCGTGCCTGTCTGGGCGGACCAGCGAAACCGCTTTGGACGCTTGGAGTGATGAAACCGGGTACCGGATTGTCAGCTTTGGTGCTTCGGATGCGGACGCGAATGCGGTGTACCACACGAATGTGATTCTGAGCATTGGGTCTCGCAGTGCGGTCGTGTGCTTGGAGGCGATTGGTGATCTTGAGGATCGGGAAAAGGTGCTGGGCGAGCTGAGAAAAACAGATAGAAAGATCATTGAGATTACGCTTGAACAGGTTGGGCAGTTCTGCGGGAATCTGATCGAGTTGTGCTCGGTCGATGGGCAGGCCGTGTTTGCGATGTCGGCGAGTTGCCGCGATGCCCTCAACGAGCAGCAACTCGGGGTGCTTGCGTACCTTGGCACCATTGTTGCCATCCCCATTCCCACGATTGAGCGGGTGAGCGGGGGGAGTGTTCGGTGCATGATCGCGGAACTGGGTTCGGCGTAGGAATCTGACCGAGATTGCATCTTTCTGATCTTCCGATCGGTATGATCGAGTCCCCGTTGCGAGTGTACCGGGGCTCTTTGTCACCCTTTCGTTCGGAGGAGCGAGTTATGTGGAAAACCCTAGGTGTTGCCGGTGCAGCTTTGCTGACGACAACAAGCGTTCTGGCCCAGCAGGTCGAGCCGATCGAGTACACACTCGACAACGGCATGAAGTTCTTGCTGATGCCCCGCGATGAACAACCCAATATCATTACTGCGGGATGGATCTCCCCGGTTGGTTCGGTCAACGAACGCCCTGGTATTACGGGCGTGTCTCACTTGCTCGAGCATTTGCTTTTTAAGGGTACCGACGCCATCGGGACCTCGGACGCTGCGCTCGATCTTCAGTACCGTCAGGAACTGACCGTGATCCGTGAGCAGATGCGTGCGTACACCACCGATGTCCAGTACGGCAGGATGCGCCAAGGCGAGATCCAGAACCCGTGGGACCCGGCAAACGATACGGATGTGCTGCGTGATCTGCGCTCACAGATGACCGCGATTCAGGACAAGCAGGCCGAGATCACGATCAAGAACGAGTTCGACTCGATCTACACCGGCAACGGTGCTTCGGGGATGAACGCGGGCACCTCGAATGATTTTACCATTTTCTACATCAATATCCCATCGAATAAGCTCGAACTCTGGGCGTGGATGGAATCTGATCGTCTCAGCAATCCGAGTCTCCGCGAGCTGGATTCCGAGCGGTTTGTGGTGATCGAAGAACGCCGTCAGCGTTTGGACGCGACGGCGACGGGCAAGCTTGACGAGCAGTTCGATTCAATGTTCTGGGTTGCTTCGCCGTATGGCACGCCCGTGATCGGTTGGATGAGCGATCTGATGGCGTATACCGAAGAGGAGATCTTCGAGTACTTCGAGACCTACTACCAGCCTGCGAATCTGACCGGCGTGATCGTCGGCGACTTTGATCCGGCGGATGCCGAGGTCCTCATCGAATCGTACTTTGGTCGTTTAGAGAACAAGCGTGCCCAGGCCGCCCCGATGGTGACGCACTCGGTGCCGTTGCTCGGTGAGGTCCGGTACTCGGGCGAGTGTGATTGCCAGGACCAGGTCGAGGTCCGGTACCGCA
>JAESUL010000253.1 GCA_016763115.1 Phycisphaerales bacterium
CGGACGCTCGGCAGCCTTGGGCAAGAAGTAGTACATCATCCCCAAGAAAGGAGTCGTCAAGAAAAACGCCACCGCATTGTGACCATACCACCATTGCATCAACGCATCTTGCACGCCCGCATACACCGGGTACGACTTCATCACCAGCGCAGCAGAAGGCATGTCGCCCGTATTAAACCAGTGCACAAGCCCCACAGGAACCCACAAGTTGTTGAACACATGAAGCACCGTCACCGTCACGATCGTTGCGATATAAAACCACAACGCCACATACAGATGACGCTCACGACGCTTGACCAGCGTCATCATGAAGTTGCCACCAAAGAACACCAACCACACCACCGCAATCGCGATGTCGATTGGCCATTCAAGTTCCGCATACTCCTTACCCTGCGTAATCCCCAGAGGTAGCGTGATCGCCGCAGACACGATGATCAACTGCCAACCCCAGAAATGAAGCCGAGAAAACAGGTCCGACCACATCCTCGCCTTGCACAACCGCTGCGTCGAGTAATACACCGCCGCAAACACGGCATTGCCCGCGAAGGCAAAGATCGCCGCATTCGTGTGCAACGGACGCAAACGCCCGAAACTCAAGAACGACAACCCAAACCCGGCACCGGGGTACGCAAGCTGCACCGCGATAATCACCCCAACGAGGAATGCAACAATCCCCCAGATAATCGTCGCCCATCCAAACATGCGCACGATCTGATCGTCGTACACAAACGCTTCGAGCCCATCCTTGGAAGGATGTCCAACTTTGGCTTTGCTTGTTTTCTCAGACAAGGTGTTCTCCAGATATCCTGTTCGCAACCCCCAACCCACGCAATGCAGGCAGAAGAGTCCCTACTATACTGACAATCACATTCTCGTGCAACGCACCAAAATGCGGCCACACAAAAACTAATTCGCACTGACAGCACAAATACTACCCCCATGTCCGGTGAATTCCACCAGACAACCGAGTGATCTCTAGACTCTTCTTCTATCAGTTACCTACTTCGCGTAGTTCTGCTCGTAAAACCGCTGGTACTCGCCCGATCTCACCCGATCGCTCCAATCGCGATTATCTTTGTACCACTGCACCGTGGCCTCAAGAGCCGCAGGCCACGCTGACCGCGTCGGCTCCCAACCGAGTTCACGCTTGATCTTGGTCGCGTCAATCGCGTACCGCATATCGTGCCCGAGCCGATCCTCCACATGCTTGATCGCGCTCTCGTCACGACCGCACAACTCGATCAGCATTTTGGTCAGTTCGAGGTTCGACCGCTCATTGTTGCCCCCGATGTTGTACGCCTCGCCGCTCACCCCATCATCGAGCACCCGGCAGATCGCCTCGCAGTGATACAGAACATGCAGCCAATCGCGGATATTGCTCCCGTCGCCATACAAAGGCACCTGCTCGCCCTCGATCGGCTTGTTGACAAACAACGGGATCACCTTCTCTGGAAACTGGTACGCCCCAAAGTTATTCGAGCACCGCGTGATGCACACATCCATGCCGTAGGTATGCCAGTACGCCCGCGCCAACATATCCCCGCCCGTCTTGGACACCGCATAAGGCGAGTTGGGTTTCAAAGGCGTCGATTCCGTAAACAACTGGCTCTTATCATCGAGCGGCAACTCGCCATACACCTCGTCGGTGGAGACATACACAAACCGCCCGATCGAATCGCCCCGCCGACGCACCGCGTCGAGCAGTGATTGCGTGCCGAGGATGTTGGTCCGCAAGAACAAACTCGGATCATGGATCGAGCGGTCCACATGCGACTCGGCCGCCAGGTGCAGCACACAATCCACCCGCCCCATCACCTCGTCGAGTTTTTCCCCGTCGCCGATGTCGGCGTGCACAAACTCATGCCTCGGATCATCCTTGAAATCCGCCAAAGACTCCAAATTCCCCGCGTAGGTCAGCGAATCGAGGTTCACCACCCGGTCATCGGGTCGGTTCTCCAGAATAAACCGGACAAGGTTCGAGCCAATAAAACCAGCACCGCCGGTGACAAGGATGGTCTGTCCCATGGTCAATCTCCGAATCGAATCTGTATAAACGCGGCTTTACGCGTTGGTGTTCATCTTGTTGGCGCCCGACTCGGCAACCATGTTCGTCGCCCGAAGCAGGCTATCAATCGTCCCCGCGTCCGTCCACCAGCCCTCGAGCAACGCCGAGGTCAGTGTCCCGCGTTTGAGGTACTCGTTGTTCACATCGGTGATTTCAAGCTCGCCGCGATCCGACGGGCGCTGCTGATCGCAGATGCTGAACACATCGCTGTCGTACATATACAACCCGGTCACCGCCATGTTGCTGGGCGGGTCCTTGGGCTTCTCGATGATGTTGACCACCTCGTCGCCATCAAACTCAACGACCCCGAACCGATGCGGGTCCGGCACTTCCTTGAGCAGGATCTTCGCACCCGATGCCTGCTTACGGAAATCATCCGCAGCCTGCTTGATGTTCCCCTCGATAATATTGTCACCAAGGATCACACACACCTTGTCGTCGCCCACAAAGTGACGCCCGAGTTTGAGCGCATCGGCGATCCCGCCCTCGCCCACCTGGAACGCGTACTCGAGCCGGGTGATGCCCAACTCGGACCCATCACGCAGCAGCTTGATAAAGTCGCCCGCGTTCTCTTCGCCGGTGACGATCATGATCTCCGTGATCCCCGCGTTGACGAGGCACTCGATCGGGTAGTACACCATCGGACGGTCGTAGACCGGCAGCAGGTGCTTGTTGGTCACCCGTGTCATCGGGCGAAGCCTTGTTCCTAGTCCGCCTGCAAGAATCATGCCCTTCATCGGTGCCCACTCCTCAAAGTTTGGTTTCTTCCCCGACGAGTCTATTCCCCGCCGCCCGTCGAGGCAGATTATCGGCAACCAAGCCCCCACGCTTCATCGGGTTTGGGCACTTGATCCGCATTCGTCCCCATTCCCACGGCATTCCACCGCCGCCGCATCTGCACCCTCAACCCAATCCAATCAATACCCGTTCTCGGACTCCTATCCGCCACGGCGATCCGCACAGCCCCCCGATCGCTTGCCAAGATCGACAATCGCCCAGATCAGGAATCCCCCAGCACACAATCTGCCCGATCTTGACCCCATGAGTGCGCTCCCAACCGATACCACCCCCCTCTCCCCCCCGCCACCGATTCGGCTCACCGAGACCGACCAAGCAGCCGCCAATCCGCTCAACGACGAGCAGATGCAGATGCTCTACGACTCTGCCCGCCTCGCGCGCCCGATCCGCAAGGCCGAGCGGTTCGCTGCCACCAACGGGTGGTTCACCCTCCTCGCCGGGTGCCTCACCGTCCTCTTCGGGTTCGGCGACCCACCCACGCTGGTCTTCGCGGTTCTCCTCGGCGCGATCGGAACACGCGAACTCACCCTCCGACGCAGGCTCCACCAGTTCGAGCCCCGAACCACCACCAAGCTCGCCCTCAACCAGGTCATGTTCGGTGTCCTGCTGAGCACCTACGCCATCATCAAAATGGTCCAGAGCGCAACAGGCGAGGGCATGATCACGCCCGAGATCCTCAACGACCCCACCATCCAATCCGCCCAAGGCGTCGCCGACATGCTCCCCAAAATCGACACCTTCTTGCGGATCGCCACCATCGGTATGTACGCCCTGATGGTCGTCATCGCTGTGGTGGTCCAGGGAGGTTCGGCCCTCTATTACATCATCCGAGGCCCGGCCCTCGCCCGGTTCATCAGCAAAACCCCGCCTTGGGTCATCGAGCTGCATCACGCTGTAGAGGGGCATAACCCCAAGAAAGCGTGAAACCTGAGCGACTTGAATCAGTAGAACAAACGAAAAGATTGCCTCGTGGTCGGGTTGCCCTACCATTGGCGACACCATCAATAATCCCTTTGGAGATCTCCCCGTGGGCTCAAAGAATACCAGCCGATTCAACCGCCGAAACACCGTCGCCCTGTGCACCGCCGCACTGACCCTGCTCCTCGTTCAGGGGTGCGCTTGCAATCAGACCGCGTGCAACTCATCGTCTGACCAGCAGCCCGTTCAGCAGCCTGTCCAGGCTGCATCAGGACCGATTACTGAAATCCCTGTGCCGACCGCAGCACCCATGCTCGCCGCACCGACCGGGCACCCGATGACCACCCAGGCCGCCCTGGCCGACTTTGACGCCGCCTGGACGCTGGTCAATGACACCCACTTCGACGAGAACTTCAACGGCGTCGACTGGGACGCCATGCGCGACAAGTACCGCCCCATGGCCGAAGCTTCAACCACCCGCCAACAAACCCGGCGGGTCATAGGCCAACTGCTCGACACGCTCGGACAATCACACTTCAATATCATCCCCGCTGATCTCAACGATCCCGTCGGCGTGCCCCATATGGACACCTCCGAGCAAGCAACAGATTCAAGCGAAGCGATCGCCGCAGCAGAAAAGGAACAAGCCGACGCCGCCCTTGATGGCCAAGGCGACGCCGATGTCGGGCTCAAGGTCCTGATCCTTGACGGCCACGCCGTGGTCTCCGAAGTCCGCCCAGACAGCCCCGCAGACCACGCGGGCGTCCGCATGGGCTGGATCGTCTCACACATCCGCTCAGAATCTATAGACAAACGAATCGAACGACTCATCAAAGCCGTGGGCGAAGACCTTGTCGGGATCTACGGCGTAGGACAAGTCGAACGCCGACTCCGTGGGCCAAAAGACTCAACCATCGACCTCGAGTTCCTCGATTCCAACGACCAACCACGCCAACTCACGCTCTCACGCGATGACATCCCGGGCGAACAGATCAAGTTCGGCAACCTACCCCCCATGCTGACCAACCTCGAATGGGGATGGATTGATTCCAAACGCTACAACCTTGGCGACAAGAAAATCGGATATATCGACTTCACCATCTGGATGATGCCCATCGCCGTGAAGTTCGAAGAAGCAATGGTCGGGCTCAAGGACGCCGACGGGATCATCATCGACCTGCGCGGCAACCCCGGCGGGGTCGGCGGGCTCGCTGCCGGACTCGCCCGCTACTTCCTCGACGAGAAACAATCACTCGGCACCATGCAGATGCGCGGGCAAAAACTGACCTTCAATGTCTCGCCCATCATCGTCACCCGCCAAGGCGAACGACTTAAACCCTACACCAACCCCGTCGCAATCATCACCGACCAGGGCAGCGCGAGCACCTCGGAGTTCTTCGCCGGCGGGCTCCAAGCCCTCGGACGCGTAGAAGTCTTTGGCACCCGCTCGGCGGGCATGGCCCTGGCAGCCGCGATGGACAAACTTCCCTCCGATGATGTCCTGATCCACGCGATCTCTGATTACACCACCTCTGCGGGCAACGCCATCGAAGCCACCGGCGTCATCCCCGAACACCCCGTCAAAGCAACCCGCGCGGACCTGCTCAACGGGATCGACGCCCCGATGCAATCCGCTGCCGACTGGATCAAGTACAAAGACTAAACCAGTTCAACCAAACCCCATCAACAACAAATTTCAACCAACGACCAATCTCCCCAAATAAGGATTCCAATATGAAACGCAACCCACTCCTCAAAGCCCTTCTCTCCGCCTCGATCTTCTGCTCACTCGTCGCCACCGCGACGCTTGCCAACGCCCAAGTCGCCGAGCCCGAGACCAAAGAAGTCAAAGCAGAAATCCATCACGATGCCGAGGCCATCAAGATCATCGAAGCTTCCATCAAGGCTTCGGGCGGCAAGGAACTGCTCGAATCTGTCGTCTCTGGACACACCACCGGAACCATGAGCATCCCCATGGCCGGTCTCAGCGGCACCATGGATGTCTACGCCGCACAAGGGGGCAACCTCTATATGAAAATCGTCATCCCCGGATTCGGCGAACAACTCAGCGGACTCCACGACGGCGTCGGATGGTCCATCGACCCCATGAACGGACCCACATTAACGGCAGAGGACATGCTCACAGATCTCATCGACCAGTCAGATCCCCAAGTCGCCCTGAACTACGAAACACGCTACACCACCATCAAGTACGCCGGTGAAACCGAGTTCAACGGCACACCCGTCCACCAGATCGATTACATCTCCGCTGCCAACGGCAACGAATCAACCGAGTACTACTCGATCGAGACCGGGCTCCTTGCTGGTTCGGAAGCAACAACCAACTCTGAAATGGGACCGATCAACGCCATCTCAACCATCGGTGAATACGGCGTGTTCGGTGGCCTCACACTCGCCACCAAGATCACCCAAAAAGTTGGCCCCATGAACATAATCATCGCCATCGACACCTACAAAATCAACGGTGTGGATATGAGCATCTTCGACCACCCACCGGTCATCAAGTCGCTTATCGAGGCGTCCAAAGAAGACACCATGGACGACGACGGCTAAACACCCTTGTTTGTTTCAATCATAGAAAAAGGACGGAGAAATCCGTCCTTTTTTTATGCGCTCACCGAAAATCAATCATCATCCCTGCCCGAGATCCGCACATTCCCGTTGCTCGTCCGCACCGCCGAGATTTCGTCGCTTGATCCGACCTTGACTTCAAGATGGTTCTTGCTCGTCTTGACCATGGTCGAGCCCGTAAAACCTTGCGCACCAATCGAGCCGTTGCTCGTCCGCACCCGCAGCACACCCTCGAACCCGTCGCCGAGGTGCAAGGTGACATTCCCGTTGGAGGTCGAAACCCGCACGGGTCCGGGGTTGGAATGAGCGGTGGACACAAACACATTGGCGTTGGAGGTGTCGACTTGCACCAGCCCGAACGCATCGTCGATTGTCACCGTGCCGTTGGACGAATCGGCGATAATGTCGCCATCAACACCATCGAGCCGGATCTTCCCGTTGCTTGTGTCGGCATTGACCGACCCCGAATGCCCGATCACCGTGATATTGCCATTGGAACTCTCCAGCGTTGCGGGCCCCGCGAGCCCGAGCAGGGTGATGTTCCCGTTGGAACTGCTCGCATCGACACCAACCGCGTCGGGGATAAAGACATCAATGCTCGCCCCTTCGTTGCCCCTGCGTTTGCCGCCGGGCCATTCGACCCAGATCCGCAGCGACCCATCGCCCTGACGATCGGCGTGGACATTGGCAAAGCGGAGGCGTTCGGAATCGGGGCCATAGAGGTCCACCTCGATCAGCACATCCCCGCGTGCCTCGCGTTCGCCCAGAATCGAGCCGTTGGCTGTGAGAATACTCAGCGCTGTTCCGTTCACATGAGCCACGCTCATGACACGCTCTTCGTGCACGATCGGCCCAAGCACCGAGCATCCCGCGAGCATGGTCGCGCCAAGCCCCCCGGCAAAAACCATAGACAAGGACACCAAACGCCGATTCATCCTGCAGTACATTTCAGACCTCCGTTGCTCAAGTCAGTTTTCAGACCCATTGCTTCAATAGTACAGCACAACCGCACGCCATGGCATGCCCCGACTCTCTATTGGGATGAAACCAGTCGGCATTTCAGCACCCCACCGGGCGCAGCATCAATGCCTAGATAATCCCAACGATCTCAAACTCTTTGATGCCCCTAGGCGCCTTGACACGGACAATCTCGCCCACCCGCGCCTTCATGGGTGCATCGCCCATCGGGCTGCTCGCGGTGACCTCGACGACCTCTGGATCGCTTGAATCGGTCGCTTCGCCCACAAGCCGATAGAGTTCGATCTCGTCGTCGCCGACTTCGCGGAGTTGAACCGTCGAGCCGATAAACACGACCCCGGTTGCTTGCGTGCTCTCATTGACGACCTGCGCGGTGCGGATGCGTTCTTCGAGCCTTCGGATCTCGGCCTCCTCGAGCCCTTGCTGCTCGCGGGCAGCGTGGTACTCGGCGTTCTCTTTGAGATCACCCAGCGCCCTCGCTTCGCCGATCCGCGCGGTAATCACCGGACGGTTGAACACCAGATCGCGCAGACGCGCTTGAATTTTATCTTTTTCGGATTGGGTAATCACATCCATCGGTCGGCTCCTACAAAATCGGCTCCCCCACATTCGCAGAGAGCCCTCGTAGATTCTAACCCCGCCCCTGCCGCCGGGCCACCTCCAAGGCGTGCCCGAACAGGATCAACGCCAATCCCACGCACCCAATCGCCAGAATCATCCTCCAGTGCGCCCCATGAATACTCGCCCCCACCCCCAGCACGCTGCGATCGCGGGTCAGTTCGAGCACCCCCGTGACCGGGCTGAGCAACCACCCGACCCGCGGGACCTGTATCCCCGCGTTGGTGCCCGCCATCGTCAAGAGCCCGAACCCGGGTGCCGCCAGCACCACCACAAGAATCAGCACCTTCCAGAGCCCATTGCCCCAACCACCGCCCAAGCCCGATCGAGCATCCGCACCGATCGAACGCTGGGCCATCGCGACCAACCCCGTCATCACCAGAGCCCACACACACAAAAACGCATCGACCGCCAGCACCACCGTCAACGACCACCCCGCGAGCACCGGGAACATCTGAGGCAGCACCACCGCCTGCACCGGGATCATCACCACCACCAAGTCACGCAACCCCCACCGCGTCGCGCCCTCATAAGGCACAACCTGCGACAACCGAACCATGGGCCAGACCACCGCTATCCCGACACCCATCGCCACAAACATCGATTGGGCTGCGGGGCGTGAAACTGATCGGCTGATGGAATACGCCCCTGACATCGACGCGAACATCAACGCCGTCAACGCCATCAG
>JAESUL010000254.1 GCA_016763115.1 Phycisphaerales bacterium
AAGATCATCTCGGCGTCGGTGTAGGCTTTGGACTTATCGAGGGTGTACTTGAGGCGTCCTGACTGGCGGTTTTTGACCATCAGTTCGGTCAGCCCGGGCTCATAAATAGGGCAGATGTCCTGCTCGAGTTTGGCGATCTTGTCGGGGTCCACATCGAGGCACATGACATCGTTGCCCGTGTTGGCGAAGCAAACGCCCGTGACCAGCCCAACATACCCAGTTCCTACCATTGTCAGATGCATCGGATCAACCCTCCATGAGATCAGCGCAGAGTATAGACTTCTTGATCGCAAGGGGACTTACCGCAATCCGCTCACTAGGATTGCCCAGATGCCCCGGCAGCAACTCGGTTGCTCGGGCAAATAACCAGTGTCTTCGATGATTGGATCAATGCTGTGGGTACCGCGACCATGAGTTCACGCAAAGAGAAACAGAACGCCAAGGCTGCCAAGAAGGCCGCCCAAACGGGCGTTTGGAGTGCCTCCAATACAAGCCGCCATGAGTTGTACCAGTTGTCCGTACAGAATGTCGAGGCAGAGATCGATTTCATCGACGAGGAATACGAACGACTCCGCGGAAAAAAGGCCAATATCTTGCGCGAAGATTTTTGTGGCACGGGCAACTCTTCGACCGAATGGATCAAACGCCGGGCAACCAATACCGCCGTCGGGCTGGATATTGATGAGCCGACGCTTCAATGGGGCATGGAGAACCATGTTGAGCCTCTGGATGAGGACGCCCAATCGCGGATCAAACTGCTCAACCGCAATGTGCTCGAACCCGGCGATGCAGCCGGCGCAGATTGTGTGCTGGCGATGAACTTCAGCTACTGGCTCTTCAAGACCCGCGATGAGCTTCGGGCGTACTTCAAATCAGTGCACGAGAGCATCGGCGAGGACGGCGTGTTCTTTCTGGACCACTACGGCGGGTCCGAATCCATGCAAGAACAAGAAGAAGCCAAGAAGGTCGATGACGGGCCCGGACGGGTGTTCACCTATATATGGGATCAGCACAAGTTCAACCCGATCACCGGGGAGATGACCTGCTACATCCATTTCAAGTTCCCCGACAAAACCAAAATGATGAAGGCCTTTGAATACCACTGGCGACTCTGGTCGCTGCCCGAGTTGCGAGAACTCTTGCACGAAGCCGGGTTCAAGAATGTCAATGTCTACTGGGAAGGCGAGGACGAGGACGGCGAGGGCGACGGCGAGTACACCGCGACCCTCGAAGGCGAAGCAGACCCAGCGTACATCTGCTACATCTCGGCCTTTGACTAAAATAAGGATTGCAACCCCATGCGAGGCGTGCTTGATATCCCCGAAGAACTGATCGAGATCCAGCAGCAGGTTGCCGGCGGGCTTGTCGAGGTTGAACAAATCTTTGCACAACAACTCGCATCAGATCTGCTCGCGGTCGATGCGATGTGCGAGCATGTCGAGCGGTACCGCGGAAAAATGCTGCGTCCGACGCTCGTGATGCTGTGCGGAGCGGCCAGTTCGCCGGATTCCAAAGTTGGACGCTCGCACGCGATCGCCGGCGCGGTGTGCGAGATGGTGCATATGGCGACACTTGTTCACGACGATGTGCTCGACGAAGCAGAGATCCGTCGGCGTGGCGAAACCCTCAATCAGCTCCGTGGAAACGAAATGGCCGTCATCCTTGGCGATTACCTCATCGCCTCGGCGTATGAACTCTGCTCGTCTCTCGACTCGCCCATCCCCTCGCGGATTGTCGGCAACGCCTCGGCGGTGATGTGCACGGGCGAGTTGCTCCAACTTCACAACCGCGACAACCTCTCGCTCGACGAAACAACCTACTTTGAGATCCTCGAACGCAAAACCGCGGCCTTGATCGGCGCGTCGTGCGAACTCGGCGCGCTGTGCACGCTCGGCTTTGACCAGCAGAAAAGCGATGTGGTGGTCGGCTTGCGGGCCTTTGGCAAACGCGTCGGCGTCGCATTTCAGATCCAAGATGATGTGCTCGATCTCACCGGGACCCAAGAAGTCGTCGGCAAGTCCGTCGGCAAGGATCTCGAAAAAGGAAAGCTCACCTACCCACTCATCCACCATCTCGCCAACGCGGATGCGGAGCAACGCGGACGGTCTCTTGAGATGATCCGCGCCGCGGCGTCGGGCTCCGCAAATGAAACCGGTGAACTGGTTGACGCGATCCGCGCGACCGGGTCGATAGATGCAGCACAGAAGATGGCCAAGTCGCTCATCGGCGATGCCAAGAACGAACTGACAGCGGTTGAAGACAGCCCAAGCAAAGCGATGCTCATGGTGCTCGCCGACGCGGTGGTTCAGCGGTCACACTGAGGATTCATATGCCCCGACGCGCATTCCAGATCTACCAACGCAAACGCATCATCAATATCAATGTCAATATTTTTATCGCCGGCCTGATCGCCATCGCGATCGCCAAATACCCGGTCTCGGTAATGCCCGGGCTTGTCGGGCACGAGCACAAGCTGATCATTTCGATGCTGTCGTATTTAATTGACACCATCATTGATATCTTTGTGTACTTCGGGCTGCACTGGGTGGCCAATCAGTGGCGTCCGATGAAAAAATTTGACCCCGACACCGGAGAAAACGCGGATGAATCGCGGATAAAAAAGTTTTTGATGGACGCTGGCAAGGTGCAAGCCGAACGGTTTGCGCTCGTGCCGATCTTCGCGGTGTTTGCTACCGGCGGGATGTGGGCGATGCAGAAGTTCATGGACATGGAGCCGGACTGGGCGTTCGTCTACGCGTTCATCATCGCGATGATCATCACACGCATTGTGCACACCGTCTGGGGATACCGCAGCGGCACATTCCGCGACAACGATGAACCGGACAGCACCGACGAACAGGCCGGGCAATAAGCATGTGCGGGATTGCGGGCATCATCAAGATTCACGATCCGAAGGACGGCACTCCCCCGCCGCCGCTCGAAGCGATCCCCGAAGCGTGGCTTGACACGCTCGACGAATCCATCAAGCACCGCGGCCCCGACGGACAGGGCCGATTCCGCGACCGGGCAACCCGCGAAGACGGTACCGTGGTCGATGTCGCCCTGGTCCACCGTCGGCTCAGCATCATCGACCACGAAGGCGGGCACCAACCGATGGTGCACGACGGCGAGCGCCTACGAACAGACCTGACCTACCAGCCAGGCGAGACACCGATTGTCGCGAGTGAAGTCGAACCGACCAAGCCGTTGGTCGCGGTGGTTTTTAATGGGTGTATTTACAATCATCGTGAGCTACGCAAAGAGTTGGAAGAAGCCGGGCATGTGTTCGAGACGGATCATTCGGATACAGAGGTTTTGGTGCATGGGTGGCGTGCGTGGAATCATGCGCTCATCGAGAGTATCGCTGACCCGTCGATGTATTCCTTTCTGATCTGGGATCGCACATCTGGCCAACTGAACTCTGTTCGCGATTTCTTTGGGCAGAAGCCGTTGTATTACGGAGCACAATACAAAGACGATCCACAAGATCCGAGAGTTCCAAGAATGTTGGTATTCGGAAGCAACATCAGCGGCGTTGCAATGGTGAAGAATGCATTGAAACCTGATTCGGAAGCGGTTGCAGTTTGGGCAACCTTTGGACACGGGCTCGGTGCTGGTCCAATGGATGGTGTTGGACAACTCAACCCTTGGTCAAGATTGGTTACTCCAAGCCGTGATGATCTACCCAACTCAAAGAAGATTGCACAACCATCACGGGTTTTACCCCGACGGATTGCAGTTGCCAGCTACTCGAGGTTACTAAAAAAGAGTGCAGCAGACCTAGACAATCTACTGAAGCAGCGAGTAGAAGAGAGACTGGAGGCTGATGTCCCGGTGGCGTGTCTGCTGTCTGGCGGTGTCGACTCATCATTGATTTCTGCGTACGCACAACAGTCGAGCGGAAATCTTACCACGATTACGGTGCGGATGCCCGATCCTCGGTACGATGAGTCCGAGCATGCCCAGAAGGTGGCATCGCACCTTGGCACGAATCATGTTGTTGTAGATGTCCAGCCACATGCGGCGGAGGATCTTATCTCGATGATTGAGTTGGCGGGCTTGCCCTTTGGCGACTCATCGTTGTTGCCAACATTTTGGGCTTGCCGGGCAGCGTCGGAGCACGCCGGCGTATTGCTAACCGGCGATGGCGGCGACGAGTTGTTTGTTGGGTACCAGAGGTACTTCGCTTCAGGCAAACTGGAGAGCACCGCCCCATTCATAACCGTTCCGGCACTACTCTTTCCACTCAGTATTCTTCCCCGAAGGTCGCCGGTATCAAAGTGGGCAAAGGTTTCTCGGATGATCGAGGCATATCGACGGGCCAGCTATGAAGTATTGCTTGCCATATTTCCACCTTCGGATGCCAGAAGGCTACTCGGAAAAATCAGATACCGCTTCGACTGGGCTGATGCAAAAAGGAACCCTTGGGATGCTGCTTTGGGAGATCTGGATTTTCAGTTGCCGAGTGATTACTTGAGAAAAGTGGATCTGGCATCCATGATGGCGGGTGTAGAAACGCGGGCTCCATTCCTTGATCGAAGAGTCTATCTTGCCGCGCTGCAACTCAAACGCCAGTTGATTATGGAAGGAAGATTCCTTCACCGCGAGCGTCCAAAGGCATTATTGCGGATGATTGCCCGCAAGTACCTGCCCGATCACATCGTTGATCGCCCGAAACAAGGATTCGCGATCCCGATTGGAGAATGGTTCCGCTCCGACTTCGGCTCGATGCGTCAACTCCTCCATGACCATATGAACTCCAATGATCCGTTCCCTGGGCTTGGCGAAGCGGGCGTGGAGATCAATATGGATTTCGTGCGTCAGATGATGCGTGAGCACGATGCGGCGGGCGAGAAATCAATCAACCCCTGGCGCGGACGGGATCATTCCCAGCGGCTGTACATGATGCTGGTGCTCTCGATCTGGAGCAAGTGGCTCGATGGAGTGCGTCACGAACCAGTGGCACAGGCGTCCCGCCTGTGATGACTTTTCCAGTCAGGCACACCTGATAAACAACAGAAGATCACAGGCGGGACGCCTGTGCCACTGGGTTTTAGGCTCGGGTGACTTGGCCGTCGATGTGGATATCCATTTGTGGATACGGGATGCCGATGTTGGCGCCGTCGAGGGCGTACTTGATATCGCGGGTGAGTTGGTCCTTGACCGCCCAGAAATCCCCGGCGTTGACCCAGACCTTCACGGCCCAATCAATCGAAGAACCACCCAACTCGGTCAGCACGACTGCGGGCGCCGGATCGGTGAGGACATCGGTGCATGCTTTGGCCGTGTCCATGAGGATCTGGCGCGTCTGGTCGATGTCGGCGGTGTAGTCAGTGCCGACGGTGACATCGACGCGCCGGGTGTCGTGGAACGAGACATTCTCGATGGTGCCATCAAAGATGGTCGAGTTGGGAACAATGATGCGCCGGTTGTCGGGCGTGTCGAAAACGGTCGCGAAGAGCCCGATCTCAAAGACTTTTCCGGTGACGCCCCCGGCCGAGACAACATCGCCGACCTTCATCGGGCGAAAGAGCAGGAGCATCACGCCGGATGCAACATTACCAAGCGTGCCCGACATCGCCATGCCGATCGCAAAGCCCACCGCTGCGAGGACGGCCGCAAAGGAAGTGGTCTCGATGCCCAGCGTACCAAGGATGGCGACGCCGCCCGCAAGGAGAACCGCGTACCGGGCGAGGTTGGCAAGAAACCGGGCAAGGGTTTCTTCGACATCGGCTCTGCGGACGGCTTTTTGGACGAGCCGACGGGTCCACCCGGCCGCGAGAAACACAACAAAGATAAGAACGACGGCCAGCAAGATCGGCTGCCCAACTGATTCCCAGAATCCGACCCATGTTTGGGCACTGAAATCGCCCTCCTTGACCCCGGACACAAATGTTGAGAATCCAGAAGTCATCTGATTTGTGGACTCCGTCGCGGCTTGTGGTTCGATGGGGGTTTCTGCTTGGAACATTTCTTCTCCTCGGGCGTGCGTGCATCTCTACGGGCTGATCGTCGCGGATAGTAGCCCATCGGTGCCCAGGGTCGCCCCCCACAGGGTTTGGATGCCCATTGTCGGAACGAATCGCCCATGAATGCTCCGCGGCGGGTAGGATTGAACACTTGATGGGGGATATGCCG
>JAESUL010000255.1 GCA_016763115.1 Phycisphaerales bacterium
ATGTCCGTCCGGGTCTGCGCATCAAGGTTCGCAAGCTCGGCATCGGCATCAACTGATTCTTAGTCCGCTCTTTTTCAGCAACTTACTGAGGATCTGATAGTGGGTACACGCATCGGAGTCGATGTTCTTGGAGGCGATCACGGGCCGCGGGTTATCCTGCAGGGATGTATCGACGCGCTCGAGTTTCTCAACGCCGACGATACCTTGGTGCTGATCGGTCCTGCGGATCTGATCAACTCCTTCCTCACCGAGCAAGATGCCCATGACGATCGCTTCGAGATCGAGCACGCCCCCGATGGCATCCCGATGAACGCCTCGCCCACCGTTGCGGTCCGCGCGATGCCGGATTCAACCATCGTGCGTATGGCCAAGCTTGGTTCCAAAAAAGCAGGGGTCCGCTGCGACGCGGTGATCTCTGCGGGCAACACCGGAGCATGCGTCGCCAGCGGGCAGATGTTCATGAAGCGGCTCTCCGGCGTGCACCGCCCGGGAATCGCCGTCGCGTTCCCCTCATTCCACGGCCCGGTCGTCCTCTGTGATGCGGGCGCAAACCCCGAACCACGCGCGAGCCACCTCTGGCAGTACGGCATAATGGCCGAGATTTACTCCAGGCGGATTTTCCATGTCGAGAGCCCACGCGTTGGGCTCATGAACATCGGTTCCGAAGCGAGCAAGGGCTCGCTGCTCGCCAAAGAAACCGCCGAGATGCTCAAACGCACTCCCGGGCTCAACTACATCGGATTCATCGAGGGACGCGACTTGTTCGCGGGCACCGCTGATGTCGTGATTACCGACGGGTTCGTTGGCAACACCGTGCTCAAGATGGCTGAGGGATTTGCCAAAAGCATTTTCCAAGCGATCGGGGAAGAGATCCACAGCCATGACCCCGCTCTCGCTGCCAAGTTTGAGCCCATCGTCAAACAGATCTACAAAAAGAACGACTACCACGAGCACGGCGGCGCGCCGCTGCTCGGGCTCAATGGTGTCATGATGATCTCGCATGGGTCGTCGGAGGCGCGTACGATCCGGGCTGCGGTCCGCAACACCCTCGAGTATGTCCGAGGGCATGTCAACGACGAGATCGTTGAACGGCTCAAAGAACTCTCCTGCGTTGAACAAGGCGAACCCGCATGACCCCCAATCAATCGCGTCAGTACGGTGTCGAGATCATTGGGTCCGGCAACGGACTCCCAGCGAAGCGATTGACCAACGCTGACCTCGTCAAGATGATGGACACCTCCGAAGAGTGGATCGTCCAACGCACCGGGATCGAAGAACGAAGAGTCACCGATTGGGACAACGGCGAAAAGACCGCGACACTGGCCACCAAAGCACTCCGCAATGCTGTTGACGACGCGGGGATCAAGCCGGGCGATCTTGATCTCATCATCGTTGCGACCATGACCCCCAACATGCCCACGCCTTCCGTGTCGTGCCTTGTTGCCGCCGACCTTGGGTGCACCGGGATCGCGGCCATCGATTTCAACGCGGCCTGCTCGGGCTTTGTGTTCTCGATCTCCGCTGTCCACGAACTGATCAAGGGCGGGATGTTCAAGACCGTTGGACTCATCGGCGCCGACTGCCTCACCCAGCATATTGATTACTCCACCGAGGGACGCACCGCATCGATCCTCTTCGGCGACGGGGCCTCGGCGGTCATCCTCCGCCGAACAGACGATCTGAGCAAAGGCCTCATCTCCCACGCGATGCACGCCGACGGCGGCGGGAGCGACATCCTGCTGATCCCCGCTGACAAAAACGACCATCCTGATCCGGCAAACTGCCTCGACCGCGAGGTCGGGCGTGTGTTTATGAACGGGCCTGCGGTGTTCAAGTTCGCGGTCAAGAAGTTCCCCGAGGTGATTCAAGAAACCCTCGACCTCGCCGGGCTCGATGCCGACCAGATCGATCATTTCATCTGCCACCAGGCCAATGCCCGCATCCTCGAAGCCGCCCGCAAACGATTCGGGCTCAGCGAAGAAAAGCTGCGGATCAACATCAACAAATACGGCAACACCGTCGCCGCCTCGTGCCCGCTCGTCTACAACGAACTGTGCACCGACGGATCGATCAAGCCCGGACAACGCATCATGTTCATCGCCTTTGGTGCCGGGCTCACCTGGGGTGCGAGCCTCTGGCAGTTATAACCGCGACTCAAATAATCCACTCCGAGGTTCCCTCCATGAGCACCATCATTCTTTGCCCCGGCCAGGGCGCACAAACAGTCGGCATGAGCAAAGCCTGGGCGGAAGTTTCCGAAGCATCCCGCGCGATCTTTGAGCGGGCCGACGATGTGCTGGGCGATTCGCTCGGTGCCCCGCTCTCGCAGTTGTGCTTCGAGGGTCCCGCCGACACGCTCAACCGCACCGATGTTTCCCAGCCCGCGATCTTCGCCGCGTCGGTTGCGTGCTTTGCCGGGTGGCTCGATGAATCAAACATGACCGCCAAGGAGCTGGGCATCGTTGCCGCCGCCGGGCTCTCGCTTGGCGAGTACACCGCGTTGCATCTGGGCGGCGCGTTCAGCTTCGAGGACGGGCTCAAACTCGTCGCGTTGCGTGGGCGAGCGATGCAGGACGCCGCCGAAGCGGTTGATTCGTCGATGGTCGCCCTGATCGGCGCCGACGAAGAAAAGGCTGCCGCCGTATGCGACCAAGCACGAGGCAATGACATTCTGGTCGCTGCCAACTTCAACGCACCGGGGCAGGTGGTGATTTCTGGTTCGCAAGCCGCGTGCGATCGCGCCGAAACGGTTGCCAGCGAGATGGGGCTTCGTGCCAAGGCCCTTGAGGTCGCCGGCGCGTTCCATTCGCCGATCATGCAGCCCGCTGCCGATCGTCTGGCCGAGGGGCTCGCCGCCACCGCGATCAAGGCACCGGCTTGCACCGTGATGGCCAATGTCACCGCGATGCCCCACGAAAACGACCCCGACTCAATCCGAATGAAGCTTGTGGATCAGCTGACTTCGCCGGTCCGGTGGGCTGCGTGCTGCGAGCACCTCGTCAAAAACCACAGCGGAGCCGATTTCCACGAACTCGCCCCCGGCAAATCCCTCGGCGGCATGATGCGCCGCATCGACCGCGCCACCAAGGTCCAAGCACACAACGAGCCCGTCACGGTTTCGTAAACATACCAACTGAAAGATCAACAATGACCGAACAACGAGTTGCCATTGTCACCGGAGCGTCCCGAGGAATCGGACGCGCCATCGCCACACGCCTCGCCTCCGATGGACGCCATGTCGTGTGCGTCTCGCGTTCGCAAGGCCCGCTTGATGAACTGGCCAGCGAGATCCAGGCCGCCGGCGGCAACGCGAGCGC
>JAESUL010000256.1 GCA_016763115.1 Phycisphaerales bacterium
AGGATGAGCAGGGGGATGAGCAGGGCGGTGGGCGGGGGGACACCTTCGACGAAGAGCACAAAGCCAAAGAGGGCAACGAGCCCGAGGGCGAGCCCGACGCAGGCCTCGATGAGGATCACCCACGGGAGGACCTCGAGCGGGAAGACGACGCGTTTGACAAAGACGGCGTTGGAACGGACGAGTTTGGGTGCGCCGATGAGGCATTCGCGGAAGAGGTTGAAGACGAGGAGCCCGGAAAAGAGGCGGACGGCGAAGCCGGCGTAGGAGCCGACCTCGTCTTCGCTCATGCCCCATTTGGCTTGGAGGATGATGCCGAAGACGAAGACATAGACGCTCAGGAGGATCATCGGGACGAGCAGGGCCCAGAGCGGTCCGAGCACGGAGCCCTTGTAGCGGGTGGCGAGGCGTCGGCGGGCGAGGCTGGAGATGAGTTCTCGGCGTGCGTTGGCCATGCGCATCGGTGCGATAAAAAAGCTGAGTAATCCCGCGGGTCTACCGAGTATTCTTGCCGCCCTCGTTGGGTTGGTGGGCGGGTCGAGTTGGCTGGTAAGACCGTTCATATCGCCTATTATACCTCGCCGATTTTCCACGGTGAGGGCAAGATGCACAGCGAAGTTGACCTCTCGATCCTTATGCCAGTCAAGAACCGTGTCAAACTTACGCGGGCGTGTTTGGCGTCGCTCTTTGAGACCGCCTCGACGACTATCAAACTTGAAATCTTGGTCCAAGACAACGGCTCGACCGACGGCACGCTTGAATACCTCGAATCGCTCGGTGAGCGTGTACGCGTTTTACGCGGAACCGATTCGCATACCTTTGCCAAGAGCAACAACGAGATGGCCCACGCTGCACGCGGGCGGGCTTTGTGCATGCTCAACAATGATACGGTTTTGCTTGATGGATGGATCGAGCCGATGCTCGCGGTGCTCGACCGGGAGCCGAGCGTGGGCGTGGTGGGCAATGTGCAGCTTTTTCCGGGTGATGTTGGCGTGCGAAGGATCAACCACGCGGGCGTGGTGTTTACCGAGGACCGGATGCCGGTGCATTTGTATGAGGGAATGGGCGAAGACCTTGCGGCGGCGATGGTGACACGCGAAATGCAGGCGGTCACCGCGGCGTGCTCAATGATCCGTAAGGAAGTGTTTCTCAAACTTGATGGCTTTGACGAATCGTTCCGCAATGGGCACGAGGATATTGATCTTTGTTTGCGCGCACGGGCGGCGGGGTATGCGAACTGGATTGCAGGGGAGAGCAGGATTGTCCACTATGGGAGCTCGACGCCCGGGCGATTGAGCCATGACGACCAGAATACGAGGCTGTTTTTCGATCGCCACGGCGGGGTGATCGAGCCGGATCTTGAGCGGGTGACGGCGGGCGATGGGGTGGATTGGCCTGCGCGTTCGTGGTCGTATCGGGTTGTTCGGATGCTGTGGAGATACCCGCCGATTCGCTTTATTCTCAAGCGATTGATGCGGACGACTCTTGGGATGCGTCTGCGTCAGTTTGCATTGCATCGGTTGAGCCGATCTGGTAAGTAGGCCGGGTGCTTTGCTTATTTATTTCTCTTCGGCGAGTCGTCTTTGCTTGTTTGTTGGTTCGCCAAACTTGATGACTGCAAGGTCGCCGTCAATGAGCACCGAACCGGGGATCGGCCACGATGGCATGGATTCGCTCAGCATGATGGCATGAGCGAAATCACTCGCGGAATCTGTCCCGGTGATGCCCGGTGTACCGGTGAGGCTGAGGAGTTTGCTGACGCGGTTGGGCCAAATTTGTTCAGTGGTAAAGATTGATCTTCCGATGGTTTCTTCTCGGAACATGAGGGGTGTTGGTGTGAACTTCTTGAAGCCGATGATGACGAGCCGTGTCGGTTCATTTTTGGGGAGACCTGCTGATCTCAGGCGTAGCTGCAGATCAATCGCCAGGGCTCGATCTGATTCCCAGGTAAGCTTGTCGGCGTACATCAGCCGGTTGTTGGAAACGATGAAATGCCAGATGCACGCGGCGCAGGCCGCGGTGATCACCCATCGGTGTACGCTTGCGCGAACACCCAAGGCGGTGGTCGCCAGTGCGCCAAGCAAGAAGGGCACTGCGAGCAGTGTTCGGCTCGGCCATGGGCGTCCGGTCGCCGAATCGAGCAGGAATGGCGTCGCGAGGAGCATGGAAAGAACAAGAGCGCCAAGGGCTCGTGTGCCCCACGGTTTTTTTAGCCCACCCAGGCGGGCGAGAATGATTACGGAGCACACGACAACGAGCCCGCTCGTTATTCTCCCGAGATACCACGTGCCTCCGGAAAGAACCGATCGGAATCGGTTGAGCCCCGCGGTCAGTCGGAACTGTTCGATAGGGATGATGCTGTCGTTGTAAACATTCAAGATGACCTTGTATTCGCCATTGGGTGCCCACAGATTCCACGCAACCATCGCGGAAACTTTGTGCAAGGCCAGCACAATCCCAAACCAGCCGGCGAAGAGAAACAGTGATTTGAGAATCTGTTTCTCGTTGACGGGCTCCTTGGGTTCAAGGACTTTGTTGTTGAGCAGCCAACCGAGATAGACGACAATCGCGATCATGGCAACCGCTTGGTAGACCGAGATGGCAAAGACGAGCATGAGTCCGCCGGTGACAATCCCGATGAGTTTTCCACTGACAAAGAACCGGATAGAGAGTACCGCGAGCAGCATTCCGGGCATTACGCCGTACTGTGCGGTGTTAAAATGCAGGATAAAGGCGAGCAGCGGGGTGGACACGATGAGGGCTGCGCCAATATAGCCGCGGAACTGTCCGAGCCCACCCCAGAGCGATACGGCCAGGGTTGCGCTCAATGCCAAAGAGAGGTAGCCGATGAGTTGGGAGATATACGGGAGCGTTGGGTTGGGGAGCAGGACATTGAAAAGATACATGCCCCATCGTCCTTGTCCGATCCAATCGAGTGTTGCGCCATGGGTTGAAGACCAGACGACTTCGTCGGTTGAGAATCCGGTGTTGAAGAGGTCGATGCCGTAGCTGGCTAGGCAGACGATGAACGCGAAGGCGAGCGTGGAGCGTCCCTTGGTCCACGACGAGATCCCGAGTTGAATACCCCATGATTCGCATCGTTGGAGTGAGCGGTTTGCTCTATACCATCCGCGTGCAATCGGGTTTCCTTGGTCGTCGGTCTTGGTTTGCCGTTGGCGATCATCCATGGACAAGGTCTCTGCTTGGGTGTGTGATGGCGGAGTGATCGTAGCAGATTGCCAAGCGGGCTGGTCAGGATTCTCTTGTTGCTACTTCGTCGAGGAAACACGAGTAATCGCGGATGTAATCGTCTTTGTCGTACGATTCTGATGCGAGCACCAGCAGGACCGCATCGGCGGAATATTTGTACTGGGTGCCCCAGATCATCGGCGGCAGGTGCAGCATCAGCCCTGGGGAATCGAGCACGAACTCTTCGCGTTGGGTGCCGTCGTCGACGACGACATGCAGCGAGCCGGCGAGGCATGCGAGCATCTGGTGGCAGGCGCGGTGGGCGTGCTTGCCGCGGACATCAATGCCGGGAACGCCATGGACGAAGAAGCATCGTTTGGGCATAAATGGAATGTGATCCTCAAACTCGGCGACGGACAAACTCCCTCGGAGGTCGCGAAAACTGGGCAGGCGGGTGAGGGTGACGCCTCGGACGCGCGATTCGATGATTGTCTGGGATGAATCATCGTTGTGTTGAGCGATTGTGTTCTTTGATTGCGGAGCGTTGTCATACCCGACGATTCTCGCGGGGTTTCCCACGACGATTGCGCCGTCGGGGACATTTCGGGTGACCATCGAGCCGGCGCCGACCATCGCGCCTTCGCCGATGCGAAGCCCGGGGAGGAATGTTGCGTTGGCACCGATCGAGGCGCCTTTTTCAACATAGGTTTGGCTGAATTTTTCGAGGTACTGCTTTGATCTTGGATATGGATCGTTAGTGAAAGTCACATTGGGTCCAAGGAACACATCGTCGGCGAGGTGTACGCCGTCGCAGACCTGGACGCCGCACTTGAGGGTGACCCGATCGCCAAGAACGGCTCCGCCTTCGATGAATACGGCATCGCAGATATTGCAATCCCGCCCGACGATTGCACCTTCGAGCACATGGGCGAAGGGCCAAATTCTTGTGCCGTCGCCGACATCCTTTGATTCACAGAATGCTTTTTCGTGAATAAATGGTTTGCTCATGAGTCATTCTCACCTTCTGATTGCTTTGATTCTTGTTTCATAATAACAACCACTTTCTCATGTCGCGGTGTGCTTTGTGAAGCGAATCGTTCGTGCGAAGAGACGATGCTGCTTGGGCGTTGTTTCGTGGTTTCGTTGGCGCGCCAGATGTACCCGCCGATGATCCCTTGGCCAAAGACCAGGATTGATCCAACAAGCGAGATCATGAGCATAACCGGCGTGTACCCGGCGATGGTGATGAACCCGAAGAGCCACGCGGTCAGCACGATCGCCATCACGCTTAGTGTGATCGTAATGCCCACGGCGCCAACCGCAAGAAATAAAAATATCGGAAAATCACTGAACGCCATCACGCTGTCGAGCATGTAGCGGACCTTGCGTCCGAGCGTCCACGCGCTGCGACCTTTGGTCCTGGCGCGGCGTTCGTAGGGAACCTCAACGCGCCGCCCGCCTACCCAGAGCAACTGGCTCACAAGCGAGGTGTTTGATTCACCCATCGCGAGCAGGTTGTCGCGGATGCGTGAGGTGCACGCGAAAATATCAACGCCTCCGGCGGGCATCTCGCGAACAACCCATCGCCGATACGCCTTCCAGAACAGCCCCGATGCGAGGCGGCTGATGAGCGGGTCTGCTCTACGGGTGCGTGTGCCCAGCACGACATCGGCATCGTTTGCCGTCATGATTTCAAAGAACTGAAGGACCAGTTCGGGCGGTTCTTGGAGGTCGGCCGCCATGATCGCGAGGAACTCGCCGGAGGCTGATTCGAGACCCTTGCGGATTGCCGCAAATGAACCGAAGTTGCGTGAGTGCATAATGAGTTGAGAAGCATATGGCTCGGATGGCAACGCCAATCGGAGCATCTCGCCCGAACGATCGGGGGAACCATCAACGACCAGCACAACTTCGAGATCTCCATTGAGATCCGCGTACAATGTTCGCAAGGCTTCAAGAAGATCGGGGATGTTTTCTTCGTTCTTGTAGATCGGGATGATCAGCGAGTTTCGAGGCTTGGTATTCATGCGATGGCATCCTCAGAAACGATCAGTTCGATCGCGTCGCAGACTGCATTGACTTCATCAATCGTAAGCTCGGGATACATCGGTAGTGAGAGGATTCGCTTTGTTGCAAGCCGAGAAACGGGGAGATCGTCCGATCGCCAACCGATGTTTGCCCACCCCGGCTGGTCGGGGTCGAGAATCGGGTAGTGGATGTCGGTGCCAATCTTGGATTCGGTGAGTTTGTGTTTGAGGCTGTCTCGTGCATCGGAACGAACAACGCAAAGATGCCCGACAAATGCTTCGCCTTCTGCGCGGACCATTTCGAGCCCGAGGGGGGAGAGGCGTTGGGCGTAGAGGTCGGCGAGTTGCCTGCGCCGTGCGTTGTTGTCATCAAGATGCGGCAGACGAGTACGCAAGATGGCGGCCTGGATCGGATCGAGCCGTGTGTTCATCCCGCCCGCTGTTTTGACGGTGTATTTGCTGCTCCATCCGTACTGACGCAGCGAGAACAGTTCATCGGCCAATCCTTGGCCTTGGCAAACGACCATCCCGCCGTCGCCGAGGGCACCGAGATTTTTCGTTGGGTAAAAACTGAAGGTCGCTACATCGCCGAATGATCCAGCCCGTTTTCCGCTGAGGGTCGCGCCGTGTGATTGGGCGCAGTCTTCGATCAATGAGATTTCATTTCGGCGAGTGAGCTCTTGTAATCCGACGACATCGCACATCGAGCCGTAGAGGTGTGTTGCGATAATGGCTTTGGTCTTCTCGGTGGTCATCCGCTCTACGGATTGCGGATCAAGCGTGAAATCAGGTTCGATCACATCAGCGTATACGGGTGTTGCTCCGACGAGCACGCACGCGGTCGTGGCGTACCCGCCGGCGTTGGCGGCCATCACGACCTCATCGCCGATGCCGATTTCGAGTGCGCGCAACGCGACGACTAGGGCGTCGGTCCCGCTCGCAACGCCGACGGCGTGCTTGGTGCCCGTGTACTGGGCAAACTCGCTCTCGAACTGCTCCACTTCGGCCCCGAGGATATAACGACCCGAAGAAAGCACCCGCGCAACAGCCGCATCAATCTCGCGTCTATGCGCCTGATAAGTCCTGCCCGGATTGTGGAACTGGATCTTCATTGCAGGTAAATAGTAGCCTCGGCAATCATAGAATGCCCCTTCCAGTTTGCGCATAAACCCCTGGCATACATCCGTATTCTGCGCTGTCGCCCTAGAAATGAGAGTGACAGAAAAGAGTTGTTTTGGCATATCTCTCTGGGGGTAGTTCTTTATCTCCCGGTACTCTTATCGAGAAACCGATGGGTTGTTTTGGAAAGTGCAACAAACTGCCAATCGGTAGTATGTCGGCTATGTTATAAAACTGGTTGCTGGTCAGTTATTTGTGATTTCTCAGGGCCTCGTACAGACCTGCCGGACCGAGGAGTACATCTTTGAGAGCGTCTGGACCGCTTGAATCCCCGCGAGGCGTTTATCGACATACATCCCGCAGAGTAGCGGCTGATCAAACCCCGTTTGAAACTTGTTGGCGACAAGCATCACTTGGTATTCGTCGGTATCAAACGCATCGCGGATCTTGCGGCCTCTCAAGTTTGGATTCATGCTCTGGCCCGTCTCGGTGAACGAATCAGGGCCGGATTCTGAATCCCGGACCTCCCCAGAGAACGCGACGAGTGTGCCGATCCCGTACCCATTCTCCGTGATGTATTTGTCAATCGCGAGCTTCCATCGCACGACCTCTTTGCGGCTGCTGACGACGACTATCGCTTTGGCCCGCCCGTCAAGCAGGGGCGAGACATGGTCGCGGAAGTGGTCGACGACAACTTCTACTTTCTGCGAGATGTTGTACGGATGCAGTTTGACCCATCCCATGATCCGCTTGAGGGCTGCGCTGCGTTCGACTTCCTTTTCATCGAGTTCTTTGCCCTCGTGAGCGAGCTTGAACGCCAGTGAATAGGTCGTGTAGTTCTTGAGGACATCGAGGATGAACCCCTCTTCGATCGCTTGGCGCATCGAATA
>JAESUL010000257.1 GCA_016763115.1 Phycisphaerales bacterium
ATGCTGGATGTTCCAGCAAGCACAGCGACCATTGCCATATTTGTCATGCTCATCTTCATTTCTTTATCCTCTCATTACTTCAACTTGAAGTTTGATATTACTCGTCCACTTTTCCAGTACATGCCCAGACTATGAGTAGTCTGGTACAACAACCTCAGCATCTCCAGAACGCTGGGTACTTATTCAATTTTTGTGGTTTTGCCTTCTCAGACAAAAATCCACCCACATTCCCGATGCACCAGCCCACAATCGACAATGCCTGTCGTGGGGGTGCCAGATTGGTCATCAGACAGAATCCAAATCTCAATCTATGGTAACTTTAGCACGAAAAAGCCCCAAAGCCGCATCATTATCAGGAATTATGACGAGTTATACCCATTTTCTAAAAATAGTTTTCCATGCCGTAAATTATGACACTACTTGCCCCCTATCGGGCGCAATATTTGCATTATGGGACCCTAACTCAGCCGTCTAGTTTGATCCCAAACCTCGAAAGGTGAGCCAAAGTCGCTGGATTCACTCCACGAGGTGAAACCAAACCCATGAACTTCACCATCGCATCAGATGATCCGGTCGGGTTGGTCGCCTGCAACGAGGCACAGAGCCCGATCCACCCCTCTGCATCTTCAGCATCATTCTCGACAACCTGGCGGAACAGGGCCTCAGCACGATCCTGATTCCCGAGCCGGAGTTCAATCCAACCAAGCGTACTCAGGAAAGCCGGGTGCTCTTGAAAGGCCACCGCCTGCTTGACCAGTACCAACGCCTCACCAAGATCATCCCTGTTGTCGGTCCCCTGCTCAATCATCTGGGTGAGGTTGTTCCTGACCGCAGCCCCAAAGAGCCCCTGGAGGTCCCCGCCACTGAGCACCGAACGATACCGTTGGGCGGAACCGGAGTAGTCTTGAAGAAGACCCGCGCACCGAGCCGCGGAAAAGAGATGCCCGAGGTTATCTGGATCAATCTCGGCAGCATGGTCAAAGTACCCACGGGCCTTGGTCAGCCAAATTTCTCGATCATCGGCTGCATATGAAAGAGCCTCCGCAGACCTGAGCAGGGCACTCCCCGCACCCGACAACGCCACGGGGTCATCCGATGCCGATGCCACCCACTGATCCGCAGCCTCAACAGCATTCCTATTGAGCACCAAAGCATGGTCCGGGAACCGTGAGCCAAGCCCAAGCCAAGCCTCGACCACCATAGATAGACTCTGGGGATCGCTCATCGACTGGGCCAACTCAATCCAACGCGATGCTTCTTGCACTTCAGGAATCGAGTTGGCAGCCAGTTGCAGCCACACCACTTCACGGAATGCCTTTGAGCCAACAGCCAAGGGCTCAAGTTGGGCAGCAAGCTGCGAACTCGGATCACCAAATCCAATAGATGCCTGGGCGTAGATCAACAGCAACTCTCGGTACAACGGCTCTTCGGTCTGCTTCGATGCTGTCTCAAAGTAGGGCCAGAGCAGTTCCTTTGCCTTTGCGAAGTCGCGTGTCTCGTACGCTGCCCTCGCAGCGAAGAGATCCGGGCTGATAGGCGATCCCGCGGCAACCCCGCGCCAGGCATTGGTTGTCCGCAAGACCGACACCCAATCACCCGCATCGATATAGGCCCGCGTGGCGGTCTCGAGCAACCCCGCGTGGGTTCCCACTCGCCGAGATGCCGCCTCGGCCCCAGCCCCAATCCCCTTGGCATCATCGCTCACCTCACGCAGAGCCTCGTATATATAGTTCTGCACCGCGACCATATCGGGGAACGCGTCACCGAGTTCGGTGAGCCGGCTTGCGATTTCTTCGCGTGTCATCCCCTCGCGTTGCTTCTCAAAGCTCACGATCTGTTGCATGGCGTACCGGTCGTTGGAATCCTCGAACCGCAATGAATCGCTCACCACACGGTTGATCTGATCGCGATCGCCGCTGAGCATCGCCAGATCGTACTGCACCCGTTCATCGCCGGGGTTGGCAACGAGTGCAGCTTCAAGCCGGGCTTTGGCCTGGTCAAAGCGACCATCCTTGCCAAGCAACCGGGCTAGGTACAACCACGCATCAACATTGGTCGGATCTGACCGCACCATCGAACCCAGAATCTCTTCCGCATTCTCTACCGACCCGGTCATCATTGCGTACTGGACCTGGGCGTACTGAATCTCCTGCTCGTCGAGCCCATACATCGCAGCATCTGCTAAGACCTGTTCGCCCTCCACCTGGTTCCCGATCTGAATAAACAGCGTCACCAAATCAATCAGTTGTGTCCGTGTCAAGGTCTCCGACTGGGCAACCTCAACAAGCACGCTGAGCACCTGCGAGCGTTGGTTGAGCCCGCCAAGAATCCGCGCGAGTGTGATCTGCAGATCACCCTTGCGTGGCGCGGACGACCGCTTGACCAAATCACCGAGCTTTGGGATAGCGAGCTCAAACTCGCCCGCCCGGCGCATCTCAAGCACGATCATGTACTGCGCCTCTACATCGCCCTCGCTGCGGGCATACGCCTCGAGCAGGCTCTGGCGTGCTGCAGCGGTATCGCCAAGATCAATATGAAGCTGCGATACCCGGAATAAATAATCCCGTGCCTGGGCCCCTCCGATCAATCTCAATATTGTGAGCTTTTCAGCAGCCGATCCGGCGCGATCGCGCACAAATCGGTCGTCGCCGGTCAACTCGGGCGAGCACTCCAGATCAAGAATATTGCTGAGCATCAACCGGGCCCTGATATTCCTCGGATCGATCGCGATCACACCCCGCACAATCGACAACGCCTCCTCACGCTTGGATTTGGTCACGCCCTTGCCACTGGCAATCGCCCGTGCCCTCGCCAGACGGAGTCGAATCGGTACCGTCCTGCCCTTTGATGAGGTGAGGTCGAGTATCTGCTCGATTGTCGCATCCACGAAGGCGATATCGAGCCCGAGCACCGCAGAATCAATCGCCTCGAACTTGAGCTCGATGTCATCTGGATACCTTGTAGTGAGAAGAGTCTCCCACTCACCCTTGGCCCGATCGTCACGGATGGTATCAAGAAACTGGACCCGCACCAAATCCCACAGCTTGTGATCGACTTGATCGCTTGCGTTCCGCCCCTCGTCAAGAATACCGAGGGCTTTTTCCCTATCCTCTTCCTTTATATACACCTTGTGGGCGTACCCAAGGGCCGAGTACGGACTCTGCATCGCCACAGCAGCGGTGTCGATCGCGTCAAGGTCGATAATGCCAAGATCAAAGAACCGATCGATCTCGATGACACTGTTCAGAACCAGAGCATCCTTGGATGAACCAAGCGTCCGCCGAAGCTCGGCGACACCCTCATCCTGATGCCCTGAAACCAGCAACAACACCGCAAGGTGTGCCGAGAGCCGATCGCGTTCACCTTGGGAAAGGTACCCCGCCAGCCTGCGAGCCTGGGAGACCGCACCATCGATCTGACGCATGCTCAAAAGCCCGGACCGCGCCATCGCCGCCTGGGTGCTCAGCCAGACAAGCCGAGCACGCGAGTCGCCCGGTGCCCGCCGAAGAAGCATCTGCGCAACCGCTCCGGCCTCCGAGAGATGCTCGGACTGTTGCAAGGATGCCACAAGCCTCAGTGTTGGCTCGACCCAGATCAACGGCAACGCCAAGGTCTCCGCATTTTTCCACCCTTCCTTGGCGTCTTCTTCACGCCCGAGCCGCGAGTTCAGATCACCCATTTCCAGATGAAATGTCGGCTCAAGCGGATTCGTACTCATTGCCTTGGTGAGAATCAATCGTGCATCAACGAGTTTCCCGGTTTCAATCAGGTCCGTCGCCTCAAAGAACATCACCCATCCCTTGGCACGAAAATCAGTATCGATCGCCCCCAGTTTTTCTCGAAGTTTCCCCTCGCCCGCTGTGTCTTCATTCGCCTGGGCCGCGAGCACCTGATACCCGAGTAGATCAGAGTTCGTCGGATCAATCTCGTTCAACCAATCAAGCTGAAAACTCCACCACAACCGCCGGGCAAATGAACCCATCAACAATGGATCACCAGACTCGGCTGCCCCTTTGCCCTCGACTTCGAGGGCGAGGTCGCCACGACCTAGCAGATCAAATGCCCGTGCGGTAAGCTTGGTCAGGTCATCAGAACCGAACTCCGGTCCATCGTCTTCCCATCGGTACTCATCACCGTTCCAGCCGATAATCGCCGAGAGGATCACCACGAGATCGTTCACATCTGCAGGATTCGAGGTACTCGGATCGGGCAACCGACCGCCGATGAGTTCGCGGAGCACCTTGGGACCAGGCGCATCAGGATTCGTTGCGATCATATCATCAAGAAACGCATCCGCCTCGTCCAAACGCCCCGAGTCATCAAGCCAAAACGCATAGGACCAGGTCGTCGCAAAGTCCGGCGATTCGAGTGCCAAGAGCTGCTCATAGAGCTCGGGAATCTGTGGGTCCGTCGAATCCTTCTGCTTGCGGGCAACAAGTTCCTCGCTGAGTACCACCTTGAGATCAGCACCGGGCTTTGAGCGCAGGCTTTCTCCCAACGCGATTGCTTCTGGCCATTTCGCATCACGGATGAAGAGTTGCAACAACTCGACCGAAGCCTTGGTGTCATCGGGGCGGAGGTTGAGGTAATCACGGTACGCCGAAATCGCTGCGCGAAGATGCCCCCCGTCGCCCGCTTCAACCTTCACCCGCGAACGAGCAAAGGCCAGCAGTTCCTCGGGCGATGAGACCTTAGCCGCCCGGAGATACCGGCCCAGATTCTGCGTCGCAAGCCCGTAATCCCCATCCTCGTAGGCCTTCATCCCCGTTGATCGCAGTTCCTCGATGCTTCGTTTCTGCTGCATCGGACCAACAACAAAGTATCCGATCAGACCAACGCAAATCACCCCGCCGAAGACGAGTGCGAGAATAAGTCGACGGAATGTGCGCGGGCGCATGGCCATGGGTATTTCTCCGTGAATCTATCGTCGTGCCAAGGCACCTGCGACCATCGCGATGGTCTTCCAAATAATATACAAATCAAGCCAGAGGCTCGCCTGCTCGACATACTCGATGTCGTAGCGAATCCATTCCTGAAAGTCCGCCCCGTCGGCCCGGGTCCGTCGAATCTGCCATAATCCGGTCACTCCGGGGCGAACACTCAACCTCGCCTCACGCCAACCAGGACAATACTGATTCTCAGAAAACGGGCTCGGGCGAGGCCCAACCACCGACATCTGCCCGAACAACACATTGAAGAACTGAGGCAACTCATCGAGTTGCAACTTGCGAAGCACCCGACCGACCCGCGTGATCCGTGGATCGTTCTCCATAAAGAACTGTGGCCCGTCGGCCTCGTTGGCTTTCTGAAGATCGGCCTTCATCTGCTCGGCGTTGCGGTACATCGTGCGGAACTTCCAGCACTTGAACTCGTTGCCGTTGGTCGTTTCGCGTTTGTGCCCAAAGAAAATAGGTCGACGATCTTCGATGATGATCGCCGCGATGATAAATGGATACAAAGGCAGCGTCAGCGCCAAAGCACAGAGTGCAAACAAAATATCAAAGATCCGGCGCGCGGGGCTCTGAGTCCATGGCGCCGCTTCCTTCATCCGTCGCTCTGATCGCGGCTGAATCGGTTCGATGTCTCGCCAATCAATGTCAGATATCATCGGACGCGAATCGGGATCATCCCAAAGCACCGCGGGCCCAACACCAACCTTGCCCTCTGGGATCGCCCTGCCCGAGCCGATCCAGATCGGACCCGACACACTCGAAGCATCAAACTCCGGACTGTTGGCACCCTTCCAACTTGAACCCCCCACACGCTCGATGCCCGAGATCGTGGAGTCCGGGTGCGCCCAGGCTTTGGCAAGATCACGCACAAACCGAGCGCGATCCGTATCAACCGTATTGGCATAGACACGCCCGTTGACCCCAAGGGCAGACCGCAGATCCGCAGGCACCAACTTACGCAACTTCGCCCACGCTGATCGGTCCGAGTCCATCAACGCCCAATCGCGGGCGATGTGCGGGTCGGTCGTCACCGCAACACGCGCAAGCCGACCGGTGTTGCCCTCGTATGATCGCTGGAACCGTAGAAAATGTCCGTCGGGGCGTGTATCAACGATCTCTCGGTACTGATTCGCGCTCCGGTCGGCGACCCGCACCACAAGCAGGTCGGGCTTGAGCCAATACAGAACATCGAGCACCTTGCGCACAGGCATAATCACCATGTGCGTGTGGTCCACAAGCAGGTACAACTCCGCCCGCTTGTCCACCTCGAGCTCGGGCATCTGGTTGGGCACCACCTGAATCCCGCGGGCTTTCCAGAACCGCGCATGCAACTGCTCGGGCGTGTACCCCCACAGTGTGTGCTCATCGCGTGTATCTATCGGCAGCGAAGTCATTGGTTACCCCACACGAGTTGAATCGTTGTTGTCACTCTTTTTCTCGTTGCTCTGCTTGATGCGGTCCGCAAACAGCGTCCCCGCAACGGGCCCGACGCGTGGTCCGGTCCGCGATGCCGCCTCGGCCGCCTGGCGCGCCGCCTGACGCGAGAAGTGCACCGACATGGTCCCGGTTGACTGGCGGAGTTCGTACCCCGATGCGCGATTGAAGATCGTCGCCACAATCATCCCACCAACCCCGTTGATCTGCTCGATCGCTCGACGGATCAACGGCCGCAGCTGCCCACGCCCAACCACCAGAATCACCCCGTCAGATTCGGACGCGAGGAACCCGGCCTCGATGCTCCCGAGGATCGGGCCTGTATCAACCAGCACCGTGTCGTACTGCGAACGCAGCTCATCGAGCAGCTTGCGGATCAAACTCGGCGAGAGCCGGCTAATCAAAGTATCATCGCCAAACCCCGCGGGAAGAATACTCAGCCCGTCAAAGCTGGTCGGCTTGATCAATCCCGTAAGTATGGTCTGATCCATCATCCCCTCAACAAGACTCGGAGCATTGGGATACCCAAAGTGGATGCTCAGCCCACGCCCGATTAGGTCAAGATCGAGCAGCAGCGTCGAATCCCCAGATTCGGAGAACGAGAGCCCCATCGCGATGATCAGGCTTGTCTTGCCGTCCTGCGATGAGGGGCTTGTCACCTCGTACACCGTCCCGCGATCTTTGTTGCAATGCTTGATCTGTAGCTGTGAGCGGATCTGATGCACCGCGAACGCCGACGCTTCGGCCAGTTCCTGGTCACCGAGTGATTCACCCAGATCAGGAAGCATCCCAACGATCCCCTGCGAACCGGCAAGGATCACATCATCGCTGAACCGCACGCTCTTGGAAATATACCCGATCCCAAGCATAATCATGACCGGAATAGCCCCCCCGCCCGCGAAGCCCAAGGCCGCCATCTTCCGACGCCGATCTCCCGAAGGCGATACCGGGGTGACACCCTTCTCAACCACGCTGATCCGCTTGGAGTTTTCTGCAAACTCTTGGACCCGCGATTCGGTCTCGATCTGATCGAGCCGCTCGTCAACCTCCGCGATCTTCAGATCGACCTGGTCGCGGCTGGCAAACAAGTCTCTGATCTCAAGATCCGCTTTGCCCAGATGTTGCTGAGCAGTGTGTGCCGCTTTGAGCCGTTCCTCCACACTCGCCAAACTCAGCTTGAGTTGATCGAGGGAAGTTGGAAGCCCGTTGGCTCCGATCCCGGGCAACCGGGCCTCACCCGTCCGGATCTGCGCCATCCGGGTATCAATGCGTGCATTGACATTCTTGATCGCCGAGTTGACCAGTTTCATATCGTGATGACGATGCCCAAGCCCCGCGGACTCAAGATCCGCCTTGGCGTTTTCGTATGAAATTCGCTTGCTGAGCAACGATGCCATCATCTCGTCCATCTGGGCGGCGCGTTCAACGGATATCTCTTGTTCTTCACCATCGGTGCCGTCGGCCATTGCAAACGCCTCGTACTGATCGATCTGCGATTGCAGATCAATCTGCACCGATTCGATCTGTCGGATCCGGGCGATTGCATTGCGAACGAGCAGCCCGATATCGTCTGTACTCCACTTATTGGCAACCACGCGGATCTGGCTGACCAGACTCTCGCGGGTCTTTTCCAGATCGGTCCGGCGCTCGTTGAGCGTGTTGACCAACTCGGGGCGGTTGCGTTCATTCTCGCCATCACCAAAGAGTTCCATGTACGATTCAATCACGGACTGCACAACCGCCTTGGCCACATTCCGGTCCACATGCTCGTAGGTGATATTGATAAACTCGGGCATCTTGCGGTTGGTACTGATATGCAGACCCGACTCGATCATGTCCGGCGTACGCAACCCGGAAATCTCACGCAATGCACGCACGCGATCAGATTCGAGCGCAAGACTCAGCACCCGGTTCGATTTCAGGTACCCCACCTGCGAGGACACCAACCCGGCGAACTCCTTGGGCGAGGTGTTCTGGTCATTGTCATACAGCACCCGAGTGATCCGAGGGCTGATGTGGATTGCTCCATAACTCTGATACACTGGATCTTGAGACATGTACCCGCCAACCGCACCGATCACCGCGAGAATCCCCGCCAAGGTGAAGGTCAGTATGTAGCGTCCGCGCAAGAGACGATGCAAGACCAACAGCACATTGCTGTGCCCCTGAGATTCCTCACCCTGCCAATCGTTGAACTCGTTACCCATTCTCAACGCCCTCTTTCTGCATATGCAAACGGATCGATCACCGCGTCAACCGTCGGCCTGGCAATCTCAAGCATCTGCTCTAAAACCCATTGGTGTTCCGCCGTCGGCACCGTTTCATCAAACACGACCTGTATCTGCGCCGCTCCATACGGGAGGTACTGGTAATCAGACCCAATCTCCCGGACCCTGTTCATCGAG